>NZ_JASPIY010000014.1:0-68224 GCF_030232085.1 Corynebacterium sp. MSK073
GGAAACTGAGGGGTTCTCTCTATCTCTCTCGTATGCGCTCTCTCAAACGCATGATTTAAGTATGGGGCACGCGGCTGGAACAGCAATGGAATCTATCTGATAGGTCGCTGAAAATTACTGAAAGTTTCCTGTACATCCATTTGTGCTGGTAAGCGGCCCCAAAGATTATCCTTCTATCAGCCCTTCATCGATGAGGAAATCTCGGGCCACGGCGGTGTAGTCCTCACCGTCCACGTCCACGCGGGCATTGAGCTCCTGCATCTTTTCATCCGTCAGGAGCTCCGCGAGGGGCGCGAAGAGATCCTTGATCTCTGGATGTTCTTCCAAGACCTCGGTGCGTACAACTGGGGCGAGGTTGTACTTAGGGAAGAAGAGCTCAGGATCCTCGAGCACGGTGAGGTTTAAGGACTTAATGCGGCCATCGGTGGCAAAGATCGAACCGAAGGTGCACTCGCCCTTATTCAAGGCGGCATAGACGGCGCCGGAATCCATAATCCGGATGCGGTCGCGCGGTGGTTGTTCAATGCCATAGCTATCCAGCATGGTAAGCAGGCCGTCGTTGCGGGCCAAGAACTCGCTATCGGTGCAATAGGTCTGTTCATTGGCGGGAATACCCTTGATATCGGCCAGCGACTCAAGGCCGTACTGTGCGCGGGACTGTTCGCTAATGGCCAGCGCGTACGTATTATTCATCGGCGCAGGGGGCAGCCAGGTAAGTCCATGGTCCTTATCGGCTTCTTTTACCGCCTCGTATTGCTCCTGCGAGCCGGGGACCGGATCGGCGTTGCCCAGGTAGGTAATCCAGGCGGTACCGGTGTATTCAAACATGGAGTCCATATCGCCGACCTCCAGCGCTTGGCGCGCCGAGGTGGAGCCGGGGATATTGGTCAAGTCCTTTACGTTGGCACCGGCGGATTCCAAGAGGATGGCGCCAATCTTGCCCAGGATCACCTGCTCGGTGAAGTTCTTGGAACCGATGGAAATATTGGCGCCATCCAAGTCGATATCGGCTAGGTCGCCCTTTAACTGTCCGCTCGGGATGAGGCCACCGGCGGTGCCGAGGCCGCACCCGGCGAGGAAGAAGGTGCCTGCGGCGGCGAGGGTTGCGAGGAGGCGTTTCATTTGATCATTCCCTTCGGGGCGAAGACAACCTCAAGAACGCGGCCCACCCATTCGACCGCTAAGGCTAAGGCGGCGATAAGGACCGCGCCAGAGATGAGAATAGGGTTGCGGTAGAGAGTAATACCGGTGGTAATCAGCCCGCCGAGGCCGCCGGCATCGATAAAGGTGGCAAACGCACCAGCGCCGACCAAAAGCACCAAGGAGGTGCGGATGCCGGTCATGATGACCGGCAGGGCCATGGGCAGCTCAACCTTGGTGAGCACCTGGATTGGTGACATGCTGAGGCCATAGGCGGCCTCGACAAGCTGCTTATCCACGCCCCGCAAGCCCGCAATCACGTTGGCGAGCACGGGCAAGAAGGCATAGAACCAGAGGCCGAGGATTGCCACCGGCTCGCCAAAGCCCAGCCAGATGGCCAATAAGACGATGACGCCGACGACGGGCGCGGCCTGGCCAATATTCGCGATGCTGGTGATGATCGGCGCCATGAACTTGGTGGACTTGCGCGTTAGCACGATGCCCAGCGGCACGGCCGTGGCGATGACCAGCAGCGCGGAGATGACCACGAGGACTAAGTGCTCGCGGGTCATGGTGAGCACGGAGCTAATCTGCAGGGTGCGCTCTTCAATATCATCGAGCTCGGCCGTGGCGTGCCAGATGAGCCAGCCGCCCACCGTAAGTACCACCAGGATGGGGATGCCGATGATAAGGAGGCGGTCTTCACCGGTCAGGCGCTTAAATTTCTCCACCGGAATCCACCTCCTGGTCATCTAAAGCCTCTTGGGCCGCGGCGTTCATCTGTTGGATATAATCCGTGACCGTTTCGTAGTACAAAACGCCCACAAATTCACCGCGGCGGGTGACAAGTGCGCCGCTGTGGGAGGAAGCAAGCATGGCAGACATGGCATCGCTAAGCGTAGAGCGCGCATCCACAACGGAGTTGAGCTCGAACTGCGGCTCCGGGATGGTCTCGTAGCGCTCGAGCTGGCGGGCGAAGATCCAGTCGCGGGGATGGCCCTTGTCATCGATGATGACCACCATTTCTTCGCCGGCTTCGCGCAGGCGTGCTAGGGCCTCACTTGTGGGTTCGCCGATGCGCGCGGTGGCCTGGTCCGCAAGGTCCAGCTCATCCGCGCGGCGCAGGTTGAGCTGCTTTAAGGCAGAGCCGGAACCAATGAAATCGGCGACGAAATCATTCGCGGGCGCGGCCAGGATGTTTTCGGGCGTATCGTACTGGCTGATCTTTCCGCCCGGTTCAAAGATGAGGATGCGGTGGCCCAGCTTGATGGCCTCATCGATATCGTGCGTGACGCAGATGATGGTCTTTTTCAACTCGGATTGGATATTGACCAATTCATCCTGCAGACGGGTGCGGGTGATGGGGTCGACCGCGCCGAAGGGCTCGTCCATCAAGACCACCGGCGGATCCGCAGCCAGGCCGCGGGCGACGCCGACGCGCTGTTGCTGGCCACCGGATAGCTCGCTGGGGAAGCGATCGCGGTAGGTGGCAGGATCGAGCCCGACCATATCCAAAAGCTCGTCGGTGCGCTTCGAAATCTTATCGGCCTTCCACTTCTTTAGCTTGGGCACAAGCGCGATATTATCCGCGACGGACATGTGCGGGATGAGGCCGCCGCCTTGGATGACGTAGCCAATATCGCGGCGCAGCTGCGTGGGGTTTTTCTTGGTGGCATCCTCGCCATCGATATAAATGGTGCCGCTGGTTGGCTCCACCAAGCGGTTAATCATCTTCAGCGAGGTGGTCTTACCGCAACCAGACGGGCCGACGAATGCGACCAGCTCGCCCGCCGGAATTTCGAAGGAAAGGTCCTCCACGGCGGGGGAGTCCTGGCCCGAATAGGCCTTGGTGACGTGATCGAAGACGATGCTGGCACCGCTATTGCTCGTGTCCTCGGCGTGCGTGGATGAAGCGTGCGTTGTATCGGACATTCTTAGATACCTTTCGGGGTGGTCAATTTTTGGATTCCGGCGAGAATCGCATCCACGATGAGCGCGATGATGACGACGCCGATGGTGCCCACCAGCGTGAAATTAAGTGCGTTGGTGCCGCCGATTTGGCTAAGCCCTGAGTAGATATATCCACCCAGCCCTGGGCCGAGCGCGTAGGCGGCGATGGCGGCAACACCCATAGACATTTGGGTGGAGACGCGGATACCGGTCATAATCACCGGCCAGGCCAGCGGCAGCCGGATGCGGAAGAGGATGGCCGTCGAGCTCATGCCCTGCCCGCGGGCGGATTCGATGACATCGTCGCTGACATTGTGCAAGCCGACGATGGCATTGCGCAGGATGGGAAGGACAGCATAAAAGACCACGAGGGCAACGGACGGTATGGTGCCGATGCCAAAAAGCGGGATGGCAAGACCAAGGAGCGCCAGCGAAGGCAAGGTCAACCCGATGGAGGTTAAGGCATTAGCAATAGCCGCACCGCGCGGGCGTTGGGCCACAAAGATGGCAATTACCAACGCGATGACCAGGGCCACAACGACTGATTGGATGACAAGGCTTGCGTGCTGGTAACTGCGGAAAAGGATATCCTGCCAGCGCGCAGCGATAAATTCGTTCATTTCATCACCTAAAAGAAAGAGAATAGGGCGCAGGGAAAATTATTAGGAGCACAGACTCTCTGGTCCTTCCTCTGCGCTGATGATGTGCTTCTAGCGTACAAGCTTTTTTACGCGCGAAACAATAGCGTGACAGGCTGGGCACAAAACCGGGGGCAGTGAGCACGAGGTAATACCGGTCTTATTGGCGGCCTAGAAAAACAGCACTTGGCCGATAAGTGCCAGGGCAGCGGTAATAGCTACCACCGTGACGATGCGGTTCAGGCGCTTAGTATCGATGAAATGGTTGAGATAGTTGGCAATGAATAAACCGACGACCACCAACGGGCTATAGGCAGCGGCGGCGTAGACCTGCGGCTGGGTCACCTGGCCGTTAAAGCCCAGGATGATAAGGGACATGACGGTACCGATCACAAAGGTGCCGGCGAGGCTGCCGCGGGTGCGCTGTGGGTCGAAGCGCTTCATAATCAGCGCCATCGGCGGGCCACCGATGGAGGTAGAGGTTCCCAGGAATCCGGAGGTAAGCCCGGCTAAGACGGTATTGCGCCTGGTGGGCTCGGGGCTCCAGCCGAGGCTGGAGAGGGACATTGCCAAGAGCACGGCGCAGCCGATGAAGATGGACAGGCCGTCGTGTGAGAGGGATGCGATCGCCCACGCACCGGCGAACGAGCCCGGAATGCGGGCGATGACGGATATGCCGACCAAGCGCCATGAGGTTTCGCGGTAGGTTCGCGCCAGCGTATAGATGGAAATGCACAGCGCGAGGAGCAAGATGAGCGTGGGGACTAAATCTGGGCGCAAGAGCGCGACTATGGGGGTGGCGATGGTGCCGAGCCCAAAGCCGATCGAGCCCTGAGTGATAGTGCCGACCAAGATGAGCACACCAATAAAGATGTAGACCCACGCGTCTGAAGAGATTCCCAAGAACATGATGGAAGGCAAGTATAGGGCACTTAACCTACAGCCGGGCGGTTACTTTCTCATTCGCTGCAATTTCATCCAAGCGGGACGCGGCGCAGAGTCCAGCGACGATAACGGCGGAGCCGCCGGCTGCTAAGGGCTCGAGCACGGCGCGGGTGAAGGAAGATTTATCGCTCCATCCGGTAGATAGCAGCCGCTCGGCGCCGCCGGGCGGGGTCACCAATTCCGGCAGGGGCTGGGTTTCACCAAAGTACTGATCGCCATAAAAACGGACGGTGGGGCCGAAGTCGATGGCACCGGTGGGCAGATCCCCGCCGGATTCAACGATGCCGCGGCCAAAGGGGTCGTCGCTGATGAGCACGATATCGGCTTGCGGCTGGCGCTCTTGGGCGGCGAGGTAGCGGGAGGGGGAGGTAAAGACGACATCGGCAAGCGCGGCCGATTCACCAAAATCAAAGGTGGGCCCGGCGGCGAGGGCGCCTAAGGCAATGACGGCAGCCTGCCACGAGGTGGGCACGTCGATGGCGATGGTGGAATCAGGCTCCAAGTCGAGCTCTTCTTCCAACATATTGGCGATCTTGGCCGCCCAGTTATCGAGCGTCTGGGCGGAAAAATCCATGCGCGCGCCGGTGGATTCGTTATAAACAGTCAGCCGTGGGGTGGCGGCATCGGCGTTTAAAAGATGGGCGAGTAGTTCCATACCCGCCCATCGTAGGCCAGCCTGCTTAGTTCACGCAGCGCGGACCGTCGCCACCAGCGTCGATTTCAGGCGCAACCTTGTTGGCGCCGAAGTCGTTGCCCGGGGTTCCCACCAGGTCGGTATCTTCTTCGGCCGCGGATTCCTCGGCGCTGGCTTCCTCATCGGAGGGGCCCTGGTAGTCATCGGTGGCCACGACGAGCAAGGTATTGTCATCGAGCTGCGGGTTTTCTACCACTGGCAGGCCACCGAGCTTTTCCGCCAGCTTCTTGGCATCTTCGCTCTCGGGGTCCGCGGCCACGACCTGAGACTCAGAGTAGATGCCGGGCTGGGCATTGGCGGAGCGCTCGACGGTATAGCCGGTGTTTTCCAGCCAGGTGCCGATGCCGGCGGCCAAGCCATCGATATTGCCGGCATTGAGGACGTGGACCTCGTTATCGGAGTTGATATCGGAATCGTGCTCCGCTGCGTTTTCGGCGTTTTCCTCCTTGTGGGCCGCGTCTTCTTCGGCTTCCTCGTGCGACATGGCCAGATCCTCCATGAAGCGGTGGACCTCATTGGTATCGATGGTGACGATGGATTCGCCGTAATCGCCGCGGCCATCGATGGAGGTCACCGGGATGGTGGTGAAGGTGACATTGCCGCCGGCCAGGCCTGCTAGCTGGGTGACAAAGCCCATGATGTCCCAGCCGTCATCGATGACCACGGAGCGCTCCACGGCCTTCGCAATCTTGGAGAGCTTGGACGGGCTGGTCAGCGTGTCATTATCGAGCACCTTCTTCACCAGCGAGGCCATATACGCCTGCTGGCGCACGATGCGGTCAAGGTCACCGCGCGGCAGGTTATAGCGCTGGCGTACGAAGGTCAGCGCCTGCGCGCCATCGAGGGTCTGGATGCCCTTGTGGAAATTGGCGCCGGACATCTCGTCCTCAACATCCTCGTTGAGGCACACCTCGACGCCACCGACGGCATCAGTAAGCAGCGTAAAGCCGAGCAAGCCCACCTCGGCGTAGTGGTCAATGGACACTCCGGTCAGGGAGTGCACCATCTTGAGCAAGCCTTCGCGGCCGGCTTCCACGCCGCGCTTTTCGATGTCCTTATCCGAATACGGTTTCTTCTCGCCCTGCGCCTCCGCCTTGGCGTTTTCCTGCTGGAGCTCCTGGACCTTGTCGTTTTTGTGCGAGGCGTAGACGGCATTGATCTTCATATTGCCGTAGTCCGGATCGTTGACATAGGTATCGCGCGGAATGGAGACCGCGGTAGCGCGCGAGCCGTCTTCCGGAATGCGCACGAGCATGATGGTGTCGGTATTTTCCTCACCCTCGGCAACGCCGGCGTGGAGATCCGCCAGCTCCTTTTCGGAGAGGGGGTTGCCCTGGGCATCGGTGCGCGAGTCCTTGCCCACGAGCAAGATATCGGCGGCGCCGTCCAAGGAAGGATCGGATAAACCATCCTCGCCCAAAGATAAGTCCGAGGCGGAGGACATGCCCGTATCCAGGCGCCCCACCGTGGCGTAGCCCACGCCGGAGACAGCCAGGATGAGGGCAGAAATAACAGCCACGATGGTTTTGGTGGCCGTGGAACCCTTTTGCTTAACCGCGCTAGCGGCAGAGGGCGCGGGTTGGATATTGCGCGCCCGGCGAGTGTTCTCAGAAGTCACAAGTGAAGGCTTTCTACTTTCCGGGGATCTGGAGACAGTTTAGGGGAGATCTCGCCAAAATTAGGGATCCGTGACCAGTTTCGCGTGTTTGAAACAGTGTCTGTCTCCGGACACAGCCTCTGGCGTGACTAAACTTGGGGCCCATTGTGACTACTGAAACTACAGCTCCGCTCGCCATTATCACCGTGACCTATAACCCCGGTGAGTACTTGGCGCGATTTATAGGCTCCCTGCCGGACGCCAGCGCTCAAGGCGCCCAGGTGGTGCTGGCGGATAATGGCTCGACCGACGGCATCCCCGAAGCCGCTGCAGCGGAAAGGGAAGGCGTGGACTTCCTCGATACCGGCGGCAATATTGGCTACGGCGCTGGCATGAACGCCGGTGCTCGGTGGGTGCGCGAGAACCGGCGCGTAGACGAAGAGTTCTTCCTTATCTCTAACCCGGATGTCACCTTTAGTGAAGATGCCATTGACCAGATGATTGCGTGCGCGCGCCGCTGGCCGGATGCCGCGGCGGTTGGCCCGCGCATCGTGGAACCGGACGGCAGCAACTACCCATCCGCCCGGTCTGTGCCGAATATATCCACCGGCATCGGCCACGCGCTGTTTTCTAACCTGTGGCCTTCTAATCCTTGGACGCGCACCTACCGCAACGATGCCGATATGTCCGTCCAGCGCCCCGCCGGGTGGTTATCCGGATCCTGCCTCTTGGTGCGTTGGGACGCCTTTGATGCCATCGGCGGTTTTGATGAGCGCTACTTCATGTACTTGGAAGACGTGGACTTGGGCGATCGCTTCGCGCGCGCCGGGTATCAAAACATTTTCTGCCCAGAAGCCGTCATCAGCCATGCCAAGGGGCATTCCACCCAGGCGCACGCCGGGGCGATGCTGCGCGCGCACCACAGCTCTGCGTACCGCTTTCAGGCGGACCGCCACCCGGCGTGGTGGCAGGCCCCGCTGCGCGCAGCGTTGTGGCTGGGATTGCGGGTGCGGGGAGCGGTAACGGCCGCTCGCGCTAGTACCGCCAAAGATTCGGACGCCTGAAGCGCGTGCCGTTGACCTGGTTTCTGGCCGCGGCCGCATACACTGACCTTCGAAAAACCTCAGAATAAGATTGTCTGCATACAAAGGATGACTATGACTGAAGCAGCCACCACCCACGGTGCCACCACCGATGCAGTGATTTTGGTGGGCGGGCGCGGAACTCGCCTGCGCCCACTGACCATTGGTACGCCCAAGCCCATGCTGCCGACGGCGAACTACCCGTTCCTGCAGCACCTGCTCGCCCGCATCAAGGCCGCGGGCATTGAGCACGTGGTGATGTCCACCTCGTACAAGGCAGAGGTTTTCGAGGAATACTTTGGCGATGGCTCCGAGCTCGGCCTGGACATCGAATACGTGGTGGAAGAAACCGCGCTGGGCACCGGCGGCGGCATTCGCAACGTCTATGACAAGCTGCGCAATGACACCGTCATGGTCTTCAACGGCGATGTTCTTTCCGGCATGGATCTTGAGGGCATTTTGACCACGCACCACAACAAGGGTGCGGATGTCACCATGCACCTGCTCAACGTGGCGGATCCGCGCGCCTTTGGCTGCGTGCCCACGGATTCTGAGGGCCGGGTCACGGCCTTTTTGGAAAAGACCGAGGATCCACCAACCAATCAGATCAACGCCGGTTGCTACGTCTTTGACCGCTCCGTCATCGAATCTATCCCGGCAGACCGCGTGGTCTCGGTCGAGCGTGAGACCTTCCCGGGCTTGCTTGCCGATGCCCGCCTGGTCGTCGGCCACGTCGATAACTCCTACTGGCGCGATATGGGCCGCCCCGATGACTTCACTCGCGGCTCCTCCGACTTGGTGCGCGGCATCGCGCCATCGCCGCTGCTGGAAGGCCGCACCGGTGAATCCCTCGTGGAATCCTCGGCCGGCATTGCCGGCGGCGTGCTGCTGCTGTCTGGCACCGCGGTGGGCCGCGGATCCGAGGTGGGCGCCGGCTCCCGCCTTGAAGGAACCGTGGTCTTTGATGGCGTGCGCATCGAACCAGGCGCCATCATCCACAACTCCATCATTGCCTCGGGCGCACACATCGGTGCCAACGCGGTCATCGAAAACTGCGTCATCGGCGAAGGTGCCCACGTTGGCGCCCGCTGCGAGCTCGTGGACGGCATGCGGGTCTTTCCTGGTGTGACCATCCCCGATGCCGGCATCCGCTTTAGCTCCGACGCCTAAAGCGCCCACCACCTACCCCTCCGCACCGCTTGCAGCTCGGCCGCGAGCGCGGTGCGGAGGGCTTTGTGCTCCCCGCCCGGCCGAGATTTTGGGAGACACGCCGATACTTCCTGAAAATTGTTGACAGAAAAACCGGGCACCACTATATCTAGTACCCCCTACCTATACCCCCGGATGGCACCGGATGTTACTAATGTGACGGATGGGGATCGTGTGCAGCGTTTTTGCGATAAAGCGCAGAAAAGGCACTAATTCAGGTTGACGATATTTAGTGATCCGGTGTGAAATTACATCAGTGCAAGAAACGGCGACCGACACACCCGTTTTACGGATTGGATCGCGGATTGACGGCGATTCAGTCGTACTTCAGCCTCGTGTACAGTCGGTTGCACTGATTAGGATTACCCAACCTCGGAGAAAGGAAAAGGCGTGGACAAAATGGCTAATAACAACGCCATTCTCCGTGGCGGTGCTGCTGCAGAGGTATCGCTCGATGAACTCTTCGGTGCCGTCGAGCAGGAGTGGCAGGATCAAGCGTTGTGCGCGCAGACGGATCCAGAGGCATTCTTTCCCGAAAAGGGAGGTTCCACCCGTGAGGCAAAGCGTATCTGCCAAGCCTGCGCGGTGCGCGATGAGTGCCTGGAATACGCGCTGGAGCACGATGAACGCTTCGGAATTTGGGGCGGGCTTTCGGACCGCGAACGCCGCCGCCTCAAGCGCGAGATTGGTTAATTAAGTTGTGTGTGCTCTAGCCCTTGGCTGCGCCCCATGTGGTGCTGTCAAGGGCTAGAGTTTTCTTTAGCGCGACTATGCTTTCCTACCAGCTATAGCGTGGGTCTACCTCCTCTGGGGCGAGGTTTAAGTAATTGGCCACCAGGGCGGTAATGACCGTGCCGAGGAGCTCCGCGCGCTCGGCGGCGGTGACGGCACGCTGCTCAATGGGCATGCGGAAGATGACGAGGCGGGCGCGGGTAGGGCTGCCGGAAGAGTCGACTCCGGCGGGCACGATGCGGCCGAGCGGCACGGGACCATCGGCAATGATTTCATCCGGCAGCACCGTCATATCCGCCGAAAGGCGCATGCGCGGGATGGTATCTACTGCAAGGTCGAGCCCGCGCAATTGCGGGGCGAAGGCGTGCTGAATGGGGGCGTAGGCCTCGAGGACAGCGGCATCGAAAAGCTCGCGGGCGCTGCGGTAGCGCGGGGTTTGCTGCGGCAGCAGGGGCCCGTGCAGGCCGCGCCCGTGGCGGTCACGGGCGGGTCGGATATGCGGGCGGGGGCGAGCGGCGGTCATGGCGTTGATTCTAAAGCTCGGTGGCGGCGCAATAAGTGCAGCCACGCCGGGGAAGTACTATCTAAATCTCAACCAAGGGTTTAGACTAATGCGCGTGACTGAATCTCGCCATTGCTCCCGCCCAGGCTGCGGCCGACCCGCCGTGGCGACGTTGACCTACGCATATGCGGATCAGACCGCTGTGGTTGGCCCGCTGGCAGAAGAGGATAACCCGCACAGCTGGGATCTCTGCAGCACTCACCGCGACCGCATCTCCGCGCCGGTGGGGTGGGAGCTGGTGCGAGTAGACCGCATCGAGCTCGACGAGGATGACGACCTTATGGCCCTGGCCCAGGCGGTCAAGGAAGAAGGCAGGGTTACTACGGGGCTTGTCGATGACCGCAGCGCCGGCTCCGGGGCAGATCCCATCGATTACGCCGCCACCTTCGATGGCGCTGATCCCGCCAATTCCAACCACCCGGTATTTCGCACCCGCCGCGTGGCCTATGCCAAAAAGGCCCGCCGCGCTCACCTGTCCGTCGTCCCCGATGCGAACAGCGAGGACAGTTCCAGCTCCGCCGCGGAGCAAGACACGGCGACCGAGTCCGAGTCCGACTAAGCGCGGGTTGAGCACAGCGCCTGAAAAGCCCCGCGCTAGTTAGCTGCAGACACGGAAGGAGCACTGCGCTAGTTGCCCGCAGGCAGGGAGTATTATTGCGAGGTATGCGAACTCGTGAGCATCTTGATGCAGTGATTAAGGCCTATGACGTCCGTGGCGTGGTGGGCGAAGATATCGATGAAGACTTTGTGCGCGATACTGGCGCCGCCTTCGCCGCGATCCTGCGCGAAGAAGGCGAAAACACCGTGGCCGTCGGCCACGACATGCGCCCGTCTTCACCCGCGTTGGCGCAAGCCTTTGCTGAAGGCGTGGTGAGCCAAGGCCTCCACGTGACGCTTCTGGGGCTTACCTCCACCGATGAGCTCTACTATGCCGCGGGTTCTATGGAGTGCGCGGGTGCGATGTTTACCGCCTCCCACAACCCGGCGAAGTACAACGGCATCAAGCTCTGCCGCGCCGGTGCCGTCCCCGTGGGGCAGCAGACTGGGTTGGAAGAAATCAAGCAGATGCTTATCGATGGCACCCCAAACTACGACGGCCCCCATGGTGCCATCGCAGAGCAAGAAATCCTGACCGGCTACGCCGATTTCCTGCGCCACCTCGTGCCGCTGGAAGAGTCCAAGCCGCTGGTCGTCGCCGTCGACGCCGCCAATGGTATGGGTGGGCACACCGTCCCGGCCGTCTTCGATGGCCTGCCCTTTGATGTCCGCGATCTCTACTTTGAGCTTGATGGCACCTTCCCCAACCACGAGGCGAACCCGCTGGATCCCAAGAACTTGGAGGATCTGCAGACATTTACCGTAGAGCAAAACGCCGATATCGGCCTTGCCTTCGATGGCGACGCCGACCGTTGCTTCGTGGTGGATGAAAAGGGCCAGCCGGTATCGCCTTCTGCCATCTGCGCGCTGGTGGCCAGCCGCTACTTGGATAAGTTCCCAGGCGCGACCATTATCCACAACCTGATTACCTCCAAGACGGTGCCGGAGCTCATCGCGGAAAAGGGCGGTACCGCCGTGCGCACGCGCGTGGGCCACTCCTTCATTAAGGCCCAAATGGCCGAGCACAAGGCGGCCTTTGGCGGCGAGCACTCAGCGCACTACTACTTCCAAGAATTCTGGAACGCCGATTCCGGCATGTTGGCCGCCATGCACGTGCTGGCCGCGCTGGGGCAGACGGATAAGCCGCTCAGCGAGCTCATGGCGGAATACTCCCGCTACGAGGCATCCGGCGAGATCAACTCCACGGTAGCGGATCAAAAGGCCGCCACCCAGGCCGTGCTCGATGGGCTGGCGGATAAGATCGAATCTGTCGATGAGCTCGATGGCGTCACGGTCGAGCTCAAGGGCACGGACGCGTGGTTTAATGTGCGCGCTTCCAATACCGAGCCGCTGCTACGGCTCAATGTTGAGGCGAAGACCTCCGAAGAGGTCCAGCAGATTGTGGACGAGGTCCTCGCCATCATCAGGCGCTAATTGCTGGAATCACTGAACTACTGCGCGCGGGAGTGGGCCACCATGTCTTCCCACTCCACGTACTTCTTTCGCTCGCGGCCTTCGCGCTCGCCCAGTGCGCGCTCAGCGGCATCGAGGCGTTGCCAATCCTGCCAGGTGAGGTAGTCGACGCCCTTATCCGCGAAGGCCTCGGTGATATCGCCGGCGGTGGGGGAAGGTAGGCTGCCCGCGGCGGCATCATCAAGCAGCATGCCAATGGTTTCGCTGGCATCGGACTTGGTAATGCCAATCAGGCCGACGGGCCCGCGTTTTACCCAGCCGGTGGTATAGAGGCCGGGAACAATGGCACCCTCTTCGTCGATGACGTGGCCGCCGTCATTGTTAATGACGTTCTTCTCTCTATTAAACGGCACGCCGTCCACGGCGTCCGAGCGGTAGCCCGTGGCAAAATAGACCGCTTGCACCGGCCACGTGGTGAATTTACCGGTGCCGCGCACGTTGCCATCGCCGGTCAGCTCGGTGCGCTCCGTTTTAATCCCGCTGACCCGGCCGTTCTCACCGAGGATCTCCACCGGCTGTTCAAAGAGGTGAATCTGCAGCGTATGCGGGGCCTTTTTGGGATCGCGAATGGCATATTGCTCAAGAACCTGGCAGACCAAATCCGTGGACTTGCTGGAAGCGCGCGCCTCTAGCGAGGCCTCATCGTAATCAATATCTTCGGGGGAGACGACCACATTGATGTTGTCCGAGTGGTCGAGCTCTTTGAGCTCTTGCGGGGTGAACTTGGCTTGGGCGGGACCGCGCCGCCCGAAGACGCGCACGGTTTCTGCCTTATTGCGCGCCAGTGAATCGTAGACATTATCGGCGATTTCGGTCACCTTAAGTTCATCGCCCGTCTTGGCCAAGATGCGCGAGACGTCCAGGCCCACGTTGCCCACGCCGATGACGGCGACCTCGCTGGCGGAGAGATCCCACTCGCGCTCAAAACGCGGATTGCCGTCATAGAAGCCTACGAACTCACCGGCGCCGTGCACTCCCTGCAGTTGTGCACCAGGGATATCGCGGTGGCGATCGCCTACCGCACCGGTGGCAAAGATGACAGCATCGTAGTGCTGCTGCAGCTCGTCTACGGTGATATCGCGGCCGATGTGCACGTTGGTAAGCAGGCGAATCTGCTCCGTGTCCAATACGCGGTGCAGGGATTTACTAATGCCTTTAATGCGTGGGTGGTCAGGGGCCACGCCGTAGCGAATGAGGCCGAAGGGGGCGGGCATCTGCTCAATGAGATCGATGTGTACATTGCCACCGGTCTTTTTCACCAAGATATCGGAGGCGTAAATGCCGGCGGGACCGGAACCGATGACGGCTACGTTTAAGGGCTTTTCTGACACGGTAATTTTGCCTTTCTTGTCTGCGTATTCTCCCGCGGTGGGGTGAAGGGAACGACCCTCGATAAATATGCGTAAATAGACCACATAGTCTATTTATCGCGGTTGAGTGCGGGATTTCTCTTAAGAGAGTGAACCGTATGGTCTATTTGCAGACAAGTGGAAGAATTAGATTCTTTATTAAACCTTCTCAAAGTGCAGGTCACAGCTTTGGGAAAAGTGAAAATAAAACAGACCGCTTTGTCTGTAATCTATAGACGAGTAGGTTTCACCTCAACGCTTTGAAAGGGAGGTCTACACCACATTATGGCTACCGCAACAACGACCAAACGCAAGCCACGCGCCAATAAGCCCGAGGGCCAGTGGAAAATTGACGGTAAGGAACCGTTGAATAACGATGAGGCCATCAAGCAGGACGATGGTGGGCTTTCTGCCAAGCAGCGCGTGATAGACATCTACTCCAAGCAGGGATTTTCCTCCATCCCGCCGGAGGATTTAGCACCGCGCTTTAAATGGCTCGGACTATATACGCAGCGCAACCAGAACCTGGGCGGGGAGATGACCGCCAAGCTATCCAACGCGGAGCTGCAAGATGAATACTTCATGATGCGCGTGCGTTTCGATGGCGGCCGCGCCGATCCAGCCAAGCTGCGCGCGGTGGGAGAAATCTCGCGCGATTATGCTCGCTCCACCGCGGACTTTACAGACCGCCAAAATATTCAGCTGCACTGGATCCAGATCGAAGACGTGCCCACCATCTGGGACAAACTCGAATCCGTGGGCCTGGGCACCTTGATGGGCTGCGGCGATGTGCCGCGCGTCATCCTGGGCTCGCCGGTCGCCGGGGTAGCCGAGGATGAAATTATCGATGCCACCCCAGCCATCGAAGAGATTAAGAATAATTACTTACCGCGCGAGGAGTTCCACAACCTTCCCCGCAAGTTCAAAACCGCCATTTCCGGCAATGCGCGCCAGGACGTTACGCACGAAATCCAAGACGTTGCCTTTGTAGGCGTCAACCACCCCGAATATGGCCCCGGTTTCGATTGCTTCGTGGGCGGGGGACTATCCACCAACCCGATGCTCTCGCAGTCTCTAGGCGCGTGGGTGCCACTCGAGCGCGTGCCGGAAGTATGGGCCGGTGTGGTCAGCATCTTCCGCGACTATGGCTTCCGCCGCAACCGCAACCGCGCGCGCTTGAAGTTCTTGGTGGCTAAATGGGGCATCGAAAAGTTCCGCCAGGTCCTCGAGGAGGAATACTTGGACAAGCCGCTTGTCGATGGCATCCCGCTCGAGGTCAATCCCGGGAGCCGCGATCACCTGGGCGTGCACCGGCAAAAGGACGGCAAGTTCTACGTCGGCGTGAAACCCACCGTGGGCCACGCGACGGGCGAGCAGCTCATTGCCATTGCCGATGTCGCAGAAAAATTTGGCATTTCGCGCATCCGTACCACCCCGATGAAGGAATTGCTCTTCCTCGATGTGGAAGAAGACGATATTCCGGCTCTCTCCCGCGCACTGGATGAAACGGGCTTGTATTCCCAGCCCACGGAGTTCCGCCGTGGTGTCATCTCCTGCACCGGACTGGAATTTTGCAAGTTGGCGCACGTGACCACGAAGGCCCGCGCCATCGAATTGGTGGACATTCTTGAAGACACCCTGGGGGATTTGGATGTACCCATTTCCATCGCCTTGAATGGCTGCCCCAATGCGTGCGCGCGTTCCCAGGTATCCGATATCGGGCTTAAAGGCCAGATCGTCACCGATGCCGATGGTAACCGCGTCGAGGGATTCCAGGTCCACTTGGGCGGTGCCCTCGGCCTGTCCCCCGACTGGGGCCGCAAGCTCCGCGGGCACAAGGTCGTGGCCGATGAAGTACCGGACTACGTCATCCGGCTGGTCAATAAGTATAAGGAACAACGCGAAGAAGGCGAGCAGTTTCGCCACTGGGTACTGCGCGCCGAGGAGGAAGATCTGCAGTGAATTTTCGCCGTAAGCCTAATCCCAATCGCAACCACCCCACCTTTTGCCCGTACTGCGCCGGCACCGATCTTTTCCCCGATGAAGAAGACGACTTTGCCTGGAACTGCCAGGAGTGCCTGCGCGTATTTTCGGTCCGCTTCCACGGACAAGACGATGCCCCCGTGGCACCGGCCCCGGCCGTTTCGTCCACCGAAGCTCTGCAGCGCTCCCTAGCCCGCCGCGGACACTCCACGGCTCCAGTGGATTAAGGATGCACCATGACCGCACTCATCACCTTGTCCCACGGCTCGCGCCACCCGGGCGCCGCCGTCGGCATTGAACGGCTCACCCAAGCCGCGGCCGCCGCGATACCAGCTCACCCGGCCTATAGGGCGGCGCACTTGGAGTTCAATACCCCTGATCTCACTTCTGCTGCGCTCGACCTCGCGCGCTGCGGGAAAGATTCGGCCGTAGTGATTCCGCTGCTTTTTACGCAGGGCTACCACCAGCGCGTTGACGTTCCCCGCGTTATCGCTGCGGCTGAAGAAGCCTCAGGCCTGCGCTTGGTGCAAGGCGAGTGCTTAGGCGGAGGGCGCGCCGCACGAGATGCGGACAGGCGGGAAGCAGGGGAAGAGGAACTGGCGGCGGTACTCGCCGCGCGCGCCAGGCCTGGAGATACCCACCACGTCATCTACTCCGTTGGTTCCTCCGATGCTGCGGCCAATGACTCCATCCGCCGGCTCGCCGCTCGGGTATCCCAGCTTACCGGTGTACCCGCCACGGCCGCGTTCGCCACCCGGGGTGGCAGCAACGGCATTCATGCATTGGCAAGGAGCACTGCGCGAATGCGGGTTATCCCGCTCTTTGTAACCGCAGGACTGCTCCTTAAACCACTGTCATCTACTCCCAGCAATGTCACCGTCGATCCCGTTCTTGGTACCGATCTCGCTGGCATCGTTGCTGCCCACTATCACATCGCCCAGGAGGTCGGTGTCCCATGCTAACCCTTATTTTAATCGCCGTGGCCGGTGCGGCCGCCCAGCTTGTCGATGGCGGCATCGGCATGGGCTTCGGCGTCACCTCAACCACCATCCTTCTCCTCGCGGGCCTTGGGCCTGCCCAAGCCTCCGCCGTCGTCCACACAGCCGAGCTAGGAACCACCGCAATGTCTGGCCTGAGCCACGCCCGCTTTGGCAATGTGGATTGGAAAACCGTCTTCCGGCTGGGCGTGCCGGGGGCCATCGCGGCGTTTATCGGCGCCACCGTGCTCTCCAATATCTCCACCGATGCGGCAGCCCCGATTACCGCGCTCATCTTGGTGGCCATCGGCAGCAACCTCATCTGGCGCTTTTCCCGCCCGCGCCGGGCGAAGTTTGTGCAAAGGCGCAGCCATTCCACCCCATTTTTGATCGGGCTCGGTTCCGTTGGCGGCTTCGTTGACTCCACCGGTGGCGGCGGCTGGGGTCCGGTATCGACCTCGACGCTCATGGCGATTGGCCGCGAGCAGCCCCGCCGCATCGTCGGCACGGTAAATACCGCCGAATTCTTGGTCACACTGGGTGCCACCCTCGGCTTCGTCGTTGGATTGTGGCAGGATATCGTCGCCAACCTCTCCGCCGTGCTGGCCCTGCTCATCGGCGGGTCCATCGCCGCCCCGATTGCGGCATGGGTGATTTCCCGGATCGAGCCGGTCGTCCTCGGAGGCCTCGTGGGTACGGCCATCGTGGCTCTCAATATCGGCAAGGTCTTAGGCGGGCTAGAAACCTACTTCGGGCTGACGGTACCGGGCTTCGTCTCCCCGCTGCTCATGGTCCTAGTCCTCGTCGTGGGCATTTCCGCCACCATCCACGGTGCGCGCGCTACCCGGGCAGCCCGCGCGAGGGAGCTGGAGGCCGAAAACGCCGAAACCAAGGCGCACGCGGAATTTCATGCCGCAGGTTTTGCACACAGCGCGGCCGGTGCCTCCAAGGACGTGAGCGCCGTGGAGGAATCCGCACCGCGGGCGGATAAAGCCTAATCCTCGGCCGGGTCGAGGCCGGCAACCTCGCCGATGACATACACAGCGGGGGAGGAGACGTTATTGTCCTCCATCGTCTGCGCAAGGTGTTCTAGATCGCAGCGAAATTCCCGCTGCGTATCCAGGGTGCCCTCCTGAATAATCGCGCACGGCGTCGACCCAGCAAGCCCGCCTTTTTGCAATGCCCTGGCAATCGCCGGGGCATTTTTCACGCCCATGATTATGGACAAGGTCGCACCTGACTGGGCCAGGGCATGCCAATCCACCAGGGACTTCTCGTGGCCTGGAGGCAGATGCCCTGATACGACGGTAAAGCCGTGAACCATTCCGCGCTGGGTGACGGGGATGCCAATGCCCGCGGGCACGGAAACCGCGGAGGTCACCCCTGGGATGACGGTGGTGGGGATAGATGCCTGGGTTAAGGCCTGTACTTCTTCAAAGCCGCGGCCGAACACGAAAGGATCTCCGCCCTTCAGCCGCGCTACCTTCCGGCCGGCTTGAGCGTGCTCGATGAGCAGCTCGTTGATCTTGTCCTGGGTAATGGACTTCTTGTAGGGCAGCTTGGAGACATCGATAAGCTCCTTGGCGGAGATATTGCAGAGCTTATCCAACTGCGCGGCAGGGCCTAGGTGATCGGTCAGGATGACCTCGGCCTCCTGCAAGGCGCGCATGCCGCGAACCGTAATCAGGTCCCACGCGCCAGGGCCGCCACCGATAAGGGATACGGGGTGAATTTGTGCGGACGTCATGCCGCACCATCATAGTGGGAGCCAGACTATGCTTGAGCGATATGGATAACGGTTTCACTGATGGTTCCGCCTATGACACCGAAGCGGTGCGATTTTTGATGTCGCCCACGAGGGCGCGCAGATTCGTCTGCTCGCCGGGCAAATGGGGCGCTGGGGTGAGATCCTCAACGGGCTCAACCCGCGCTCCCTGGTCATCCTGCCCACCGATGCCATCGCCCGCGAGGCAGCGCACCTCGGCGTCGGCTTGGCCGAACCGCTGCGCATCCCGCTGGTGGTGACGGAATCGCTGCCGCAATACGTGGGCGCGCTCGATATCGTCGTAGCGGTAGGCGAGCCCGCAGAATGCGATTGGGCCTCCCGCGCGCTCATCGCGGCGAGCCAGCGTGGCGCCACCACCATCTTGGTGGGCCCGGCAAGCGGCCCCTTGGTAGAGGATTGCCCGGAAGACACCCTGATTGCCCCCTCGCTTCCCACCGCAGAGGGCTGCTCGCCGGCGCGGTTTATCACGGCCCTGTACGCGCTGTGCAGCATCGTGCATACTTCCCCGCGCGCGGTGCGCGAGGAGCTAGAGGATCTAGCCGCCGCCGTGGACCGCGAGATTGAGCAGCTTTCGCCAGAGCGCGATGATGCCATCAATCCCGGCCGGCAGCTGCGCGAATACGCCGAGGGCGCGCGGATTATCCACTCCTGCGTCATCGATCCCTACGCGTATGCCGAGCGCCGCGAGCGCGTGCACATCGATACCCTGGTCGCCCGCATGGCAGCAACCATCTGGGCCGTGCACGGGTTGCCCGGCACCTTTGTCGAGCCCGCTGACCTGCGCGGCGCACTCGATCGGGGTGCCGAATCCAGTACGGCGCCCGCGCCTGCCGATGACCTTTTCTACGACCCCTTCATCGACGGTGCTGGCGCGGATGCACCTTTGATACCCTTGAAGGTGATTTTCTGGGGGCAGGAAGAGGCGAACCTGCCCAACTCGCTTGCAGTCCGCAGCACCGACCCGGAACCGGGCCTTGGGCATCTTGCCCGCTCACTGCAGCTTATTACGCGGAGTTTTGCCGCGACCGCCTACGAGATTTCTAAAGGATAGAAATAAATGCAATTACTGGAAGGCGCTACCCGCAACTACTCGTGGGGCTCGCGCACCCTCATCCCTGAGCTGCGGGGCGAAGAAGCCGCAGAAAAGCCGGTGGCTGAACTCTGGTTTGGCGCCCACCCGGGCGATCCCTCCACGGTGGATGGCCAGCTTTTCAATGAGGTTATTGCGGCGGATCCAGAAGGCCAGTTGGGCGCTCGAGTCTATAAAGAATACGGCGAGAACCTGCCGTTCCTGCTGAAGATCCTCGCCGCCGAAGATCCGCTGTCTTTGCAGGCCCACCCGTCCAAGGAGCAGGCCGAGGAGGGTTTCGCCCGCGAAAACGAGGCGGGCATTGCCCTGCAGGCTGCAAACCGCAATTACAAGGACGATAACCACAAGCCGGAACTTATCGTGGCTCTTTCAGATTTCTACGCCATGGCCGGTTTCCGTCCCTTGGCACAAACCCGCGAGCTCTTTGCCGCCTTGGAGTGCCCAGAGCTTGAGCGCTACCTAGCTATGCTTGACGATGACCCCGCGGAATCCTCCGAGTCCGCCAACCTCCGCGTGCTTTTCACCACGTGGATTACCATCCCCTCGGCCAAGCGCAAGGAGCTCATTAAGGCCATCGTCGCTGCCGGTGAGCGCCTAATTGCCGCCGATCCGACGGATTGGAAAGCGCGGGTCATGGCCACGGTGATAGACCTTAATGACCGCTATCCTGGCGATATCGGCGTGCTCGGTGCGCTCTTGCTCAACCACATCGAGCTTGCCCCAGGCGAAGCCGTCTACCTCGATGCCGGGCAGCTCCACGCGTATGTCTCCGGCCTGGGCGTAGAAATCATGGCCAATTCCGATAACGTTTTGCGCGGCGGGTTAACCCCGAAATTCGTGGATGTGCCGGAGCTGGTCAAGGTCTTGACCTACGCGGCCGCCACTGAGCCACGGGTGCAGCAAAAGGATAAGCAGTACCAGGACAATGTCCACGGCGCCGAGGCATGGTCCTATCCGGTGCCTATCGATGAGTTTCTGCTCGATCGCGCCGAGCTCGGGCCGGATTCTTCCGTCGATCTCGATTATGACGGCCCCACCATCGCCTTGTGCACCGCTGGTTCCCTCAACCTGCGCAATGCCGCGGGCGAGGAACTAATCCTTTCTCCGGGCCAAGCCGCATGGTTGCCAGCCTCCGAAGGAGTGGTTACCGCCCATGCTCACACTGTAAATGAGGCAAATCCTGAGGGCCCCACGGCGCAATTATTCGTGGCCCGAGTCTAAGGGGCCTTATAACTGTGCCCCCTTGCTGGAAAACCCAGCAAGGGGGCACTTTTAGGTGCTGGCCGCATTTTGGCCGAGGCTAACTCCCTAGTACCAGTTGCGCTAGCCGCATAGAGGACTTAGCGCGCAGCGGAAGATCCTGCGGCAGAGCTTCCCGTTGCCGGGATATCCGTGGGCTCTTGGTTTCCCGCCTGTTCCGTAGCGGCAGGCTTCCCGGTTGCTTCCGGCTCGGCGTGTGATTTATTTTTCGCCTGCGGTGCGCTAGAAGGCGCTCCCGCACCTGCACCGTGTCCCTCTGCGGTGGCGTCAGGAGCCGCTGGGGTGCGCTGCGCGCTCCCCTTGGTATATGACTTTTGTGGGGTCTGCGTCGATGGCGGCTCCGGGGTTTCTGATCCGGCGGGCTCTACCGGTTTTCCGGACTCTCTACCCTGATCACTTTGACCAGGCTTCTCCTCGCCCGGGGCAGGGGATGGAACAGGAGAGCTCGGTGCCGGGGACGACGGTGCTAGGTTATCCGGCTTGCTGGGGTTATCCGGGACCGCCTGCATGGTGCCGGTGCCATTTTGCGGCACCTGCCCGCCCTGGTTGGACGGGGCATTATTAACGGAAGTGCCTGGAGAGTACACATTGTCGGGGCGGTACACCTTGGTAGGGCGGGTGGCCGCGTGGGGATGCGTGACTGCATTGGGCGCCAAGTATGGGTCCGTTGATTCAGGGTGCTGGTGGTCTGATTCACCGGCGCCAGAATTGGCCTCTGCGGGGGCAGAGTTTTCCGTCGAGGGCTTCTTATGCGTCGACGATGAGGTCGATTCTTCAGCGGACGTATTTTTTGGTGCCACGGTAGAGGTAGGGGACTCATTCGCGGCATTGGAGTAACGGGCGCTCGGCGTGCTCATGCGCCACACGCCCACTCCCACGACGACGGCGGCGATAAGGCCGAGCACGATGAAGACGTACACGCGACGTGAATCTGGTTTCATCGTGCCCTCCTTTCTTGGTTGCATAGGGTGGGTAACAAGTTGATAACGAGAGTATCATGTATTGGAATTTCCGCGACAGGCTGCGGATTCCGTGATATGTAAACAACGCAGAGATGAGAAAAGGCAGTGCCTATGCAATCCTTTTCATGCCCGATTTTTCTCCGCCGGAAAAGCGTGTATAAATGGCGCTAAACCCGTCGAAGGAGTGAGAAATGAGCAGCTGGGACGAAGAGATTTTTAGCACCGATCTCAACGTGGATTTTCTAGATGAATTGGCAAACCTCGATGAAGAAGGGGTAATCCGCGCAGTACAGGATGCCTGCGAGGTGGCTCGCAGCAAGAACGATTTAACCGAGGAAGAACAGCTCAACGCCCACGCTGCGGCCACGATCGCCGCCATTTGGGCAGGCGCGCCGTTCAGCGCCAGCGAAACCGTTGAAGACTACCCCTATATTAGGGACTTGGTGGGAACCGTTGACGATACCCTGACCGAAAATGCCCTTGAGATCCTGGATACCGTCGAAGGAGACTACGACGTGGAACCGTTTATCGAGGCACTTTCTTAAAAACCACCTCCCTCGGTGCCGCTGGCGCCGCCTAGGAGCAGAAAGGATTCTGCATATCTCACCATGCTTATAAGCATTGAAGGCATTGACGGCGCCGGAAAAAATACACTTGCGACCGCAGTGCGGGACGCCCTCCAAGTCCCAGTAAAAACCGTTTCCTTTCCGCGTTATGAGACCTCCATCCACGCGCAGCTTGCGCGCGAGGCGCTCTACGGAAAGATGGGCGACCTTACGGATTCGGCCTACGGTATGGCCACGCTTTTCGCCCTCGACCGTTTTGGGATAAAAGAGGAATTGCTGGCGGCGAAGCAAACGCGCGAGGTAGTGATCTTAGACCGCTATGTAGCCTCCAACGCTGCCTATTCCGCAGCCCGGTTGCGCGACGATAGCCTCTTCCAATGGGTCTATGACCTAGAATTTGGCACCTTGGGCCTGCCACAAGCAGACCTGCAGGTGTATGTGGATACGGCGGTGGAGGTGGCATCGGCAAGAGCGCAGTCCCGAGCCGCCAGTGATTCCACCCGCGAGCGCGACCACTATGAACGCGATGGGGGATTGCAGGAGCGCACCGCCGCCGCTTACCGGCGCCTAGTCGAGTCCGGGTGGGGCGGGCGCTGGATCGCCACCGCCGATGCGGATACTATTACGGCAGCAATAAATGACCTTGTAGGAGATTAAAACGTGGCGCCAACGATTTTGGTCGTGGATGATGATCCAGCGATCTCGGAAATGCTGACCATTGTCCTTGAATCTGAGGGACTAAACCCCGTCCCCGTCATGGATGGCAATGATGCCGTTCCTGCCTTCCGCGAGCATGAACCGGATCTCATCCTTTTGGACCTCATGCTGCCGGGCATGAATGGTGTGGATATCTGCCGCACCATCCGGCGCGAGTCCGCGGTGCCCATCGTCATGCTTACCGCCAAGACCGATACCGTGGACGTGGTCTTGGGGCTTGAATCCGGCGCGGATGATTACATCACCAAGCCCTTTAAACCGAAGGAACTCATCGCCCGCATTCGGGCGCGCCTGCGCCGCACCGACTCCGCGGAACCGGAAACCCTTGAGGTCGCTGATCTCATCATCGACGTGCCGGAGCACACGGTGCGCCGTACTGATGGCACCGAATTAAACCTGACCCCGCTGGAGTTCGATCTCCTGCTGGAAATGGCGCGCCACCCAGGGCAGGTGCATACCCGCGAGTCGCTGCTGGAATCCGTCTGGGGCTACCGCAATGCCTCCGATACTCGTTTGGTTAACGTGCACGTGCAGCGCCTGCGCGCCAAGATCGAGCACGATCCGGAAGATCCGCAGATCGTGCTGACCGTGCGCGGCGTGGGGTATAAGACCGGCAAGGCCGGTGCCGGGGAGTAAGGAAAAATCAGAATTCTGGACCGCGTGCGGCGCATTCGTGACGCCATAGTAGATACGCTGCGCACCTCATTGCAGGCGCGCGTTATCGGTATGATTGTGGTCGCCTCCTCGGTGGTCATGATTATCTTGTCCTACGCCTTGGTCTCCGTGCTGACCCAGCGGTTGGTATCCCAAAAAGAAGACGTGGCGCTGCAGGAGCTCGAGCGCGCCCGCACGGCGGTGGAGCAGCAAATCGATGCCACCAGTTCCGCCAACTCGGTGCAGGTGCGCATCAATTCCGCCCGCGCTTCTTTGGATCAGCTCTCTGCGCAACAAGGCGATGCGCAGGCCGTGTATGAACCCGTCATCGTGGTGGAAAACCAAGATGGATCCATCACCACCTCGCCGGAGGATTTCCCGGTGCCGGAACAAATGCGGCAGATGGTGGGCCAAGACCAGATTGCGCAGCAGTATTACCCCGTCCCGCGCGGCAATGGCGATTACTATAACGCGCTCATGGTGGGCACACCCACCGATGCCGAGATTCCGAATTTGCAGGTCTACCTGGCCCTTTCTATGGAATCGGAAGAATCAACAATGGCGCTTATGCGCGGCCTGCTCTCTGCCGCCGGCGTGGTGGTCGTGGTCTTGCTGGTGGGCATTGCCTGGTTGGCAACCCAGCAGGTCATTACCCCGATTAAGTCCGCGTCCCGCATCGCCCAGCGCCTGGCTGCCGGCCACCTCAAGGAGCGCATGGCCGTGGATCGGGACGATGAGATGGGCCGGCTTGCCGCCTCCTTTAATAATATGGCGGATAAATTGTCCTCCCAGATTGCGCAGCTGGAGGAATACGGCGATTTGCAGCGGCAGTTTACTTCCGATGTCTCCCATGAGCTGCGCACCCCCATTACCACCGTGCGCATGGCCGCAGACCTCATCGAATCTGAGGCCGATAGCCTGCCCGCGGGCGCGCAGCGCGCCTCGAAGCTCATGTCC
The DNA here is from genome assembly GCF_030232085.1 of Corynebacterium sp. MSK073. Lineage (NCBI taxonomy): Bacteria > Bacillati > Actinomycetota > Actinomycetes > Mycobacteriales > Corynebacteriaceae > Corynebacterium > Corynebacterium sp. MSK073. Next base: position 24,921 of record NZ_JASPIY010000014.1, read on the forward strand.
AGGGAGCTGGACCGCTTCGAGGAGCTGCTCGCGGATCTGCTAGAGATTTCCCGCCACGATGCCGGCGTGGCGGACCTATCCACCACGGCCATTGACCTGCGCTCCTGCGTGGATGCCGCCTACCGCCAGGTTGAGCATTTGGCGCAGAAGCTCGACGTGGAGGTCGTTCGCAATATGCCGGATGAGCGGATTTCCATCCAGGCCGAGTCGCGCCGCATCGAGCGCATTTTGCGCAACCTCTTGGCCAATGCCATCGACCATTCTGAGGGCAATCCTGTGGTGATCGATATTGCCACCACGGATAAGGCCGTGGGTGTAGCCGTTACGGACCACGGCGTGGGCCTGAAACCCGGACAAGAAGAACTAGTATTCAACCGTTTCTGGCGCGCGGATTCTTCCCGCAAGCGCCACTCTGGCGGCACCGGGCTGGGCCTTGCCATCGCCCGCGAGGACGCGGCCCTGCACGGCGGCACGCTCGATGCATTTGGCGTATTTGGCTACGGCTCCCGCTTCCGCCTCATCATCCCGCGAGAGCCGAATACCGAGATTGGTGAAGAGCCCATCTCCCGAGAGATTCCAGGCGCCCCGGGCACTGGTTCAGACGCCGCGCACGACGCGCTTGCCGATGCCCCAGCTACCGCCGACCCCAGCGGCGCAACCGGCGCCGCTGTTGGCGCCGCTGCCGACGCAGCTAGCGATGCCGACACCGGGCAAGCTGGTGCAGCGGAAGCTGGTGCAGCAGAAGACGAGGACGAGGGCGGCGCCGGTGGGGCATCGCCAAGCAGCAGCTCGGTGGTAGGCCGCGGAATTGGCATCGACGATGACTCGGCGGAGGCGACCGAGGCGGATGGTGACGGAATCCTGTGGCCTTCTGAACGCAACCGTGGGGCCGCCTCGCCCGAGGGGCGCTCCTATAAGGCGCCGGATTTTAAGGGGGATAAATAAATGAATTCGGTCATTATGAAGGGAATATGGCGGCGGCACACCGCCGTGGGCGCGGTGGTGGCGCTGTGCTTTGTTACCGGCTGCTCAACCTTGCCGCACGATACGAGCCCCCAGGTCGTGGGTACCTACCACAAACAGGCCGATGGCCCGGAAGAGGTCATTGCCCCTGAGGCGGGGGCGGACCCGGACCTTACCCTGCGCGATTTTTATCGCGCCGCGGCCGTTCCAACCAATGACCACGATGCCGCTCGCGGGTTCCTCACGAATAACGCCCGCGGGGCCTGGGATGCCTCAGGCGATGTCATGGTGGTCGATAGCCTGGATATCGTGACCGCGCCCGATAAGAAACAGAATACGGCGGCGGATGCGCGCTCCTTCAATGTGCGCGGCACCATCATTGGACGCCTCAAATCCGGCGGGGCCTATGTGCCAGAAAATGAGAGCTACGAAGCTACCATCGACATGAAAATGGTAGATGACCAGTGGCTCGTTGATAGTCTGCCGGCCGGGCTGGTTATCGAGCGTAATGAGCTGCGCAATCATTACACCCCGCAATCGCTCTACTTTTATAAACAAACCGATGACGTCCTCGCCCCGGACCGCCGGTGGCTGTATAAGGGCAGCGAGGAATCCGAGTCCACGCTGATCACCCTCTTGATGGAAGGCCCATCTAGCAGCATCGCCCCGGCCACCCGCCGGGCGGCGGATGAAAAGGTCACCTTCGCTGGCTACGACAACGAAAACGGCTACCAGTTCGAGGGCTTGTCAGACTTGGACGAAAATGACCGCACCCGCTTTGCGGCGCAATTGGTCTGGACGCTTTCTGATGCCGGGCATATCGGCCCCTTCAAGGTTAAGGCCGATGGCAGCAATCTGGTAGAAGGCATGGACACCGTCAGCGTGGATGATTTTGCTGACTATAACCCCAAGGTAAACAGTAATTCCCTGTCCACGCTGTACGCCTTGAATGAGGGCAACGTGCTGGAGGTCGATAGCGGGGTGGCCGAGCCGGTTAAGGGCTCTTTGGGCTCGAGCGGCAATGTGCAATCGGTCGATGTCACCGAATCCGGCATGATTGCGGCGGTCAGCCGGAAGCCTAGCGGTGACTTCAAGCTGCAGATGGGCGAAATCGGCGCCGCGTTGCAGGATTCGGTCGAAGGTAAGACGCTGGCGCGGCCCACCTTTGAATATAACGGGCAAGCCGTGTGGACGGTGGTCGATGGAGACCGCATCGTGCGCGTCGTGCGCTCCAAGACCACCGGACGGATTTCAGAATCCGAGGTCGATGCCCGCAGCATCGACGATATCGAGGGCGAAATCTCCGTTATCCGCTTATCCCATAGCGGCGCACGTGCGGCGATGATCATTGATGGCCACGTCTACATCGCCGCGGTGGCCCAATCCAGCAGCGGTGAAAAGCGCATTGTCAACGCCCGCGAGGTGGGCCCTGAGGTATCCGGCTCGGCACTGTCGCTGGATTGGAATAACGATGGCTCGCTCATCGTGGGCACGTCTTCTGGGCAGTCGCCGGTATGGCGCATCGAGCAAGATGGTTCCTCGGCTTCTACCATGCCGACGGGTAATATCACCGCCCCGGTAGTTGCGGTGGCTACCTCGCCCTCGAAGCTTTATATTACGGATTCCCATGCCATGCTGGAACTTCCTGCCACGGTGGTAGATGAGGTGAACTGGCGCGAGGTGCCCGGCCTGCAGGGCCGGCGTTCTTCGCCTATCGTGTCCGATTAGAAGGCGGCCGCGCTGCCGCAGAGGACCTTTCGGGCATGGGGTGGTGTCGCGCCGTGAGCGTGCGAGAGCTGATTTTTCCGCGTGCGTGCGCCGGGTGCCGGGCGCCCGGACATGTCTTGTGTCCGCAGTGCCGTGAGCACCTGCGCCAGCCTCCTTACTTGGTAAGCCGCCCGCGGCTTTTGGGGGCACCGGTATTTACCCTAGGGTCCTATTCCGATATTCGCCGCAATATCATCATCAGCATGAAGGAACAGGGCAATAGGGAGGTGCGCGATTATATCGGTGCTGTGGTGGCCGCGGGCGTGGCGCACTTGGCCGCCCGTGGCGAGATTCCCCGCGAGCTGTGCCTGGTGCCGGCACCTACTCGTCGCCGCTCGGCGCGCATGCGCGGCGGCGATCCCGTAACGGCCATGTGCCAGGGTGCGGCGAGACGACAGCAGGGCCTGCGTGTGCGCGAGGCGCTTACCATGGGCGCGGATACGGCGGATCAATCCGAGCTCAATGCGCAGGATAGGTGGGCGAACCTGCAGGGGCGCGTGGGGGTTAGCACCCCGGTGGGCGGTGAGCAGGCGCTGCTTGTCGATGACGTTATAACCACCGGTGCCACCCTCGCGGCCAGCATGGCGGCCCTGCGCGCCGCCGGCGCCACGGTCTATGGGGCGTTGGCTTTTGCCGATGCTTAAGGCACATCACAGGGTGGGGTGCACGGTGTTACCCCCTAATGCCATCAGGTCATAACCACTGGTATTATTAGAGGTGTCACAGAGGAACAGTTACTGTGATTGTTTCTAGTCCCCACTACCAAAGGGAGGCATCTCAATGTCCCAGCCAAACAAAGCTCAGGTAACAATTACGGGCCGTAACGTTGATGTACCGGACCACTTCCAGGAGCGCGTCAACGAGAAGCTGGCAAAGATTGAACGCCTTGATCCCACATTGACCTTCTTCCACGTGGAATTGCAGCACGAGCCAAACCCACGCCGCGAAGCAGAGTCCGACCGCATCCAGATCACCGCAACCGGCAAGGGTCACATCGCCCGCGCAGAGGCTAAGGAAGACTCCTTCTACGCAGCGCTGGAAACCGCGATGGGGAAGATGGAACGCTCCCTGCGGAAGGTGAAGGTGCGCCGTGAATACGTCAAGGGCGGCCACCGCGCACAGAAGGGAACTGGCGAAATTGCCGCCGAGATGGTTGCGGAGGCAGAAGCACAGCGCGCCAAGGAAGAGCGCTTGGTTGATCCTTATGCCGAGACCGTCGAGGATGTTCGCCCCGGCCAGATCGTGCGCACCAAGGAGCACCCGGCCACCCCGATGAGTGTGGACGATGCCTTGAGCGAAATGGAGCTGGTTGGTCACGATTTCTTCCTCTTTGTCAACGAGGAAAACAACAAGCCATCCGTGGTTTACCGCCGCCACGCTTTCGACTACGGCATCATCTCCTTGTCCGAGGATGCAGAGGGCTAGAATCCCTCGTGCCCGGCTAGGGCGTTAAGTTTCTTCACCCCCTTCCTGCCCATCGCGCTATTGCTCGATGAGGCGGGGAGGGGGTGATTTGTCATGCTGTGAGTTATCCATTTTCTTAGTGTGTTTAGTGTGAAATCACTATCGTTTAAGGGCGGGTGGAAGGCGACAAGGGCAGTGGCGTGAGTACAATTGCGGGAAGTTAACTAATGTGTCGCGACAAGAAGGACTAACGAATAGTGTTTGGACTTTCCAAGCTGCTGCGCGCGGGCGAGGGCCGTACGGTCAAGCGCCTGGGCAAAATTGCAGACGATGTAATTGCACTCGAGGATCAGTACGCGGAGCTTTCGGACGATGAGCTAAAGGCCAAGACTGACGAGTTCAAAACTCGCCTGAAGGATGGCGAAGAAAAGAACGACATCTTGCTCGATGCTTTTGCTACCGTCCGCGAAGCCGCTTGGCGCGTCCTAGGACAAAAGCACTACCCCGTGCAGATCATGGGTGGCGCCGCCCTGCACTTTGGCAATGTTGCAGAGATGCGCACCGGTGAGGGCAAAACCCTGACCTCCTTGCTGCCCGCTTACCTCAACGCCCTGGAGGGCCAGGGCGTACACATCGTCACGGTCAATGACTACCTGGCCAAGCGCGACGCCGAGATGATGGGGCGTGTGCACCGCTGGTTGGGCCTGTCCGTGGGCGTTATCTTGGCAGAAATGCGCCCGCAAGAGCGCAAGAAAGCCTACGACTGCGATATCACCTACGGCACCAATAACGAGCTGGGCTTTGATTACCTGCGCGATAACATGGTGCGCACCCTCAATGATGTAGTTCAGCGCGGACACAACTTCTGCATCGTGGATGAGGTGGACTCGATCCTTATCGATGAAGCCCGTACCCCACTCATCATCTCCGGCCCGGTTGATGGGTCCTCCCAGTTCTATGGCGTCTTTGCGCAGCTGGCGCCGCGCATGCGCGAGGGAATCCACTACGAAGTGGACCACAAAAAGCGCACCATCGGTGTCTTGGAAGAGGGGGTGGAGTACGTTGAAGATCAGCTCGGTATTGATAACCTCTACGCGCCGGAGCATTCCCAGTTGGTTTCCTACCTCAATAACGCGTTGAAGGCCAAGGAGCTCTTTACCCGCGATAAGGACTACATCGTCCGCAATGGCGAAGTGATGATCGTGGATGGCTTTACCGGCCGAGTGTTGGCGGGACGCCGCTACAACGAGGGCATGCACCAGGCCATTGAGGCCAAGGAGCAGGTGGAGATCAAAAACGAGAACCAGACGCTGGCGACGGTTACCCTGCAGAACTTCTTCCGCCTCTATGAAAAGATTTCCGGCATGACCGGTACCGCGGAAACGGAAGCCGCGGAGCTGCATTCCATCTATGGGCTGGATGTGGTTCCTATTCCTACCAATAAGCCGAACCAGCGCACCGACCACTCGGACCGCATTTACAAGACCCAAGAGGCAAAGTTCGCTGCGGTGGTTGATGATATTGCGGAGCATGTCGAAAACGGCCAGCCGGTCCTAGTCGGTACCACCTCCGTGGAGCGTTCCGAATACCTGTCGCAGCTGCTGACCAAGCGCGGTGTGCAACACAACGTGCTTAACGCCAAGCACCACGAAGAAGAGGGCCAGATCATTGCCCGTGCGGGCCGCCCCGGCACCGTGACCGTGGCAACCAACATGGCCGGCCGTGGTACCGATATCGTGCTCGGCGGTAACCCGGAAGTTATCCTCGATGAGAAGCTGCGCGAACGCGGCCTTGACCCCTTTGAGGATGAGGAAAAATACCAGGAGGCCTGGGAGGCCGAGATCGACGGCGAGAAAGAGCGCTCGAAGCGCTTGGGCGATGAGGTGCGCGAATCGGGCGGGCTCTATGTCTTGGGCACCGAGCGCCACGAGTCGCGCCGCATCGATAACCAGCTGCGCGGCCGTACCGGCCGTCAGGGTGACCCGGGCGAGACCCGCTTCTACCTGTCCATGCGCGATGAATTGATGGTGCGCTTTGTGGGCCAGTCCATGGAGCACATGATGAACCGCCTCAACGTGCCTGATGATGTCCCCATTGAGGCCAAGATGGTCTCGAACTCCATCAAGGGTGCCCAGGCGCAGGTGGAGAACCAGAACTTCGAGATGCGCAAGAACGTGCTGAAGTACGATGAGGTGCTCAATGAGCAGCGCAAGGTGGTCTACTCCACGCGCTATTCTATCCTCGATGCAGATGACATCAAGGACGATATCCGCACCATGATCGATGACACGGTCTCTGCCTACGTCGAGGGCGCTACCGCCACCGGTTATGTCGAAGACTGGAACCTCGAGGAACTCTGGAATGCCCTCGAGGCGCTGTACGGCCCCACGATGTCCCCGGAGGAACTCGTGGAAGGCTCCGAGTACGGTTCCCCAGGCGAGCTCACTGCGGAGCAGCTGCGCGATGCCCTCGTTACCGACGCGAACCGGGAGTACGACAAGTTGGAGGAAGCCGTTTCTGCCATCGGCGGCGACAAGCAGATGCGCAATACCGAGCGCATGGTGATCCTGCCGATTATTGACCAGAAATGGCGCGAGCACCTTTACGAGATGGACTACCTCAAGGAGGGCATCGGCCTGCGCGCGATGGCGCAGCGCGACCCGCTGGTGGAATACCAGAAGGAGGGTGGCGATATGTTCAATGCCATGAATGAAGGCGTGAAGGAAGAAACCGTGCGCCAGCTATTCATGCTGCGCAAGCAGTTCAAGCAGCAGGAAGAAAACCAAGAATCCGGCGGTGACTCGGGCTCTGGTCCTGCAGGCCAAGAAACCGTAGAGGCATAACGCTTCAACGTCCTATCACGCCCCTTCCTCTTCCTCCCCGTCCTTGCGCGGTGGGGAAGCGGGAGGGGCGCTGTTAGTTTTAGAGCAGCCGAAACGAGCGTAGCCCTTGGTCAGTGGCGGAGCCGGTAAAGGCGTGGCGGTGAGTGCCGATGACCGCGGAACCGAAGTATTCGCCGTTGGGTCGCGCGTGCAGGCTGGTAAGGCGCAAGGCATCGGTGTCATAGGGGCTTTCCCGGCGGTGCACCCAGGAGCCAATGTGCAGGCGGATGGAATCCGAAAAGCGCGGGGAATTGAGGTGGGCAATGGGGCGGTAGCCGGCGGCGACCTCAAGGATGAAGACGACCCAGGCTTGGATATGGTGCTGGGCGGCAACCTCGGCCGTTGTGGGGAGGCGGCCGTAATGGATGCGGTGCGGGGCGATATACAGCTTGAGGTGAGAGTAGCCGGGAATGGGCTCATACATGGTGAAATGAGTGCTCCTGCGAAAAAGGCAGGAGGCGAACGCGTGATAATTATCTCATGGGGGCGCTGCGCGCGCTATTTCTGGCAGTTTCCTGTATGAGGCGGGCGAGAATATAAGCGCAGTTCGCTATACTTTCGGGAGTTACAAAGTATTCGTGTACTGAAGGATTAAAAATTATGCGTGGTCTCATCGTTGACTATGTCGGCGTCCTCGATGGCGCTGAAGAGGACAATCGCCGCTGGAAGGCTCTGCTATCTGCGGCGAAGGCAAATGGTGCCGCAACCGCTATCTTGTCTAATGACCCGGGCGGCTCTGGCGCTGAGCACATTCGCGAGTGGGAATACCGCGGCAACGTCGATGCCGTGGTGTTGTCTGGCGAAATCGGGGCGGAAAAGCCGGAGGTTGCGGCTTTCCAGGCGGCTGCCGATGCCCTCGAGCTGCCCTTGAGCGATTGTGTCATGGTCGACGATTCGATCCTCAACGTGCGCGCCGCTGTCGATGCCGGGATGATCGGTTTCTTATACACCAGCTTCGATCGCGTGTCTGTAGAAATTCAAGCCGTATTCGATATTGAAGGGGAATTTTAGTGGCTCAAGCCCGCGTCTATATTCCGGCTACCTATGCCATGCTGGCGGAGCTCGCTGAGACCGGAACGCTCGCGGCGCGCTCCGGGTGGGGATTCATGGTGACCCCAGCCCTGCGCGATTTTTATACCGCAGGCGATGAAGAAGAGATTGCCTACTCCGCCTTCCTCGAGGCCTCCATGGCTTCGCTGCGCCTGTTGACCATTGGAGACGAGGAGAAGTTCCCGCACCGGCGCGTGGTCATTTCCATCGACGTTGATGACACGGCGGTCACCCCGCGCCCGGATATGGGCGAGCCGGTGGTGGAACTTCAGCCAGCGCAGTTTGGCACGGATAGCCTCGCCGCCATTCACGTGGATATCGAAGAATCCGAAGAGGCAACCGCCAAGGCCATCGAGGCCATCGATTCCGCGGACCTCGGCGATGAGGACGCGGAGCTCGCGGTAGGTGATGCCCTGGATAACTTCATGGCCTTCTACCACCCCACGGAGCTGCCCTTCCTCGTGGAATTGCTCTAGGCCGCGCTAGTTTTCCCACTCCACGTTGGTGCGCAGGGCTTGCAGCAGCCCGCGTACCGCATCGCGCCGGCGGGCGGTAGCGGTGCCCTCGGGAATGATTTCTGGATCATCGAGCCCGCACTCGGGATCCGCCGGTGGCCCCGCGTGCGTACAGCCGCGCGGGCATTCCTCAATGGCCGCGGCGAGGTCCTCGAAAACGCCAAGGACGGTATCCGCGTCCACATGCGCCAGCCCGAAGGAGCGAATGCCCGGCGTATCGATGATCCAGCCGCCCTGAGATTCGGCGCCTGGAGCGTCGGTGGGCAAGGGGAGGGCCACCGATTGCGTCGAGGTATGCCGGCCCTTGCCGATGCCCGATACTTCCCCCGTTTCCCTTTCTGCATCTGGAACCAGGCGGTTGACCAGCGTGGACTTGCCTACCCCGGAATGCCCGATGAGCGCGGTAATATGGCCATCTACTTGCGCGCGCACGGCATCTAGGCCATCCTCGACTCCGGCTTCGACCACCGTGACATCTAGGTCGGCGAATTCTTCTGCAAACGGCGTTGGGTCTGCAAGATCCGTCTTGGTCAGGCACAGGATGGGGTGGAGGTTGCCCACGAATGCGGCAATCAAGGCGCGCTCGACAAAGCCTGATCGCGGGGGAGGGTCTGCCACGGCAGAAACGATCAGCAATTGATCGGCATTGGCCACCACGATGCGCTCATACGGATCCGTGTCATCGGCGGTGCGGCGCAGCACGGAGGTGCGATCCGCCAGCTTGACGATGCGCGCCAGCGTGTCCTTCGCACCAGAGGTATCACCAACCACGCCGACGCGGTCACCGACCTCGATGGCGGTGCGGCCCAGCTCGCGGGCGCGCATGGCGGTGACGTGGGGGCCATCGTCAAGCGCGACGCCCCACCGCCCGCGGTCCTTGGTGATTACCATGCCGTATTTGGCATTTTTGTGCTTGGGCCGATCCTTGGTGCGCGGGCGCGAGCCCTTGCCGGGGCGCACGCGCACATCAGATTCATCAAAGGAACCGAAACGTCTAGCCATGTAAATCCTGTTGGTCGGGGTGCAGCATCGTCTCCCACATGCGGGCGAAGCCGGGCAAGGTCTTGGAAGTGGTGGAAATATCCTCAATCTGGATACCAGGGACTTTCAAACCCAGAATGGCACCGGCGGTGGCCATGCGGTGATCGGCGTAGCAGGGCCAATCGCCGCCGTGGAGTTCGACGGGTTCGATCACCAGGCCATCGTCAAGCTCGGTGACCCTGCCGCCCAGCGCATTGATATTCGCCGCGAGCGCCTGCAAACGGTCGGTCTCGTGGCCGCGCAGGTGGGCAATGCCCGTGAGCCGGGACGGCGTTTCTGCGAGCGCGCACAGGGCCGCAACGGTGGGGGTAAGCTCCCCGATATCGCCCATGTTGCGCTCGATGCCCTGCAACCTTCCCGCCGGGTTGCCCTCTGCTGTGACGCTGTTGTGCTCCTGGGTTACCATCACGCCCATATCCAGCAGGATCTGGCGGATGGCATCGCCCGGCTGGGTGGTATTCGCCGGCCAATTCTTGATGGTCAGGCGCCCGCCGGTGACCGCCGCTGCGGCGAGGAACGGCGTGGCATTGGAGAGATCCGGCTCGATGAACCATTCGCGGCCGGCGATGGGGCCGGGGTGCACCGTCCACGTGGTGCCATCCGAATCCACGCGCACGCCCGCCTGGCGCAGCATGCCCACCGTCATTTCCACGTGCGGCATAGATGGCAGCTGGCCGCCCTCGTGGGTGAGCTGGATGCCCTGGGAAAAGCGCGCCCCGCTCAGCAGCAGGCCGGAGACGAACTGGGAAGAACCAGAAGCATCGATGGTGACTTTGCCGCCTTCTGGCACGCCGTTGGAGGACACCGTAAAGGGAAGGCTACCTCCTTCCACATCGACGCCGAGGCTGCGCAGCGCATCCAGCGTCGTGGACATGGGGCGGTTATAGGCCTGCTTATCGCCATCGACGCGCACCGGGCCATCCGCCAGCGCTGCGACCGGCGGCACAAAGCGCATCACGGTGCCGGCCAGCCCGCAATCCACCCTGGCACCGTGCAGCTTCCCAGGCTGGACGTGGATATTGGCGCCGTCATGGGTGAAGCGAACCCCCATGGCACTGAGTGCGTCCTCCATCAGTTGCGTATCGCGCGATACCAGCGGGGCGTGCAGGATGGACGGGGAATCAGCCAGCGCGGCCAGGATGAAGGCGCGATTGGTAATCGATTTCGATCCTGGCACCTGGTGTTCCCCCGTAACGGGGCTGGTAGCCAGCGGGGCGGTCCAAGGTTGAGACATAGTGTCCATAATAGAGGCCATGTGCGGAAGATTCGTTCTTTTTACCGAGTCCCTCCTCGATGAGGTGGGAAACCTCCCAGGTGTCCAGGAAGTCCACGCCCCACAGGGCACGCCCGGGCCGCGATATAACATTGCCCCTACTCAGCCCATTCCCATCGTGCGCGTGCGCGAAGAACTGGCGGAAGTCGAACCCGCGCGGTGGGCGCTGTTGCCGCAGTGGAAGAAAGACATGGATGGCCCGCCGCTTTTTAATGCCCGGGCAGAAACGGTGGCGAGCAAGCCGTCTTTTCGCACGGCCTTTAAATCCCAGCGCTGCCTTATCCCCATGAACGGCTATTACGAGTGGCACAAGGATGGCTCCACCAAGACGCCGTACTACGTCCATCCCGACCAGGGCCTGCTGTGGGCCGCGGGGCTCTGGGATACCGGGCTGGATCGGCTCTCTGCCACCATCGTGACCACCGCGGCTACCGAAGAGATGGAGTGGCTGCACCACCGCTTGCCGCGATTTTTGGCGCCGGAGGAGATGCGCACCTGGCTCGAGGGCAGCGCCGACGAAGCTAAGGAGCTGCTAGTGCCCACTGGCCTGCGGGGATTCGACTACCACGCGGTGGATAAGGCCGTGGGGACTGTCTCCAATGACTACCCGGAGCTACTCATCCGCCAGTAGATCGGCAAAGTCGGCCCCGCACAAGTGCGCGAGTTCTTCTGCGTTGAGCTCGATATCTAGGCCGCGGCGGCCGCCGGATATAAAGACAGTATCGAAAAGCACCGCGGATTCCTCGATCACCGTGGGCAGCGGGTTCTTTTGTCCGAGCGGGGAAATGCCGCCATGCACGTAGCCTGAGGATTTCTCGGCATCGTGCACCTGCGCCATGGCTGCCTTAGATACGCCAAGGGCAGCGGCTGCCTTCTTGAGGCTTAAATGGTGCGTCGTGGGAATCACGCATACCGCCAGCTCGCGGCGCGGACCTTTGCCCGCAGTGAGATCGATAATGAGCGTTTTCAGCACGCGCTCGGGTTCTACGTCTAAGGCCGCCGCGGCACGATCACCAAAGTGATCCTTGCCCGCTTCAAAGGTGGATACGGAGTGCTTGACTCCGGCATCTTCGATGACTTTCAGGGCCGGGGTAGCGGCATGCGGGGACTTTTTGGCCATATAGGAATTTTAGCGTGAGACGTTAGGATAGATTGTGTGGTTAAAGAAACAGTGAGCGAAAAGGAGCTGCAGCGCCGCTTTGAAAAGGAAGCGCTCCCGCTGCTTGATCAGCTCTATGGCGGCGCGCTGCGCATGACGCGAAACCCGCAAGACGCGGAAGACTTGGTGCAAGAGACCTATCTCAAGGCTTATAAGTCCTTTCATTCCTTTAAGCAGGGAACGAATTTGAAGGCATGGCTGTATCGCATCATGACCAATAACTACATCAACTCTTATCGCAAGGCGAAGCGGCGCCCTACCGAGTCTTCTGCCGATGATCTGAGTGATTTTCAGCTCTATACCACCGCGGGACACGATTCCACCGGCTTGGAATCCGCCGAGGTGGCAGCGCTTAAAGAGATGCCAGATAGGTCCATCTCGCAGGCCATTAATGACCTACCTGAGGACTACCGGATGGTGGTCTACTACTCCGATGTGGAGGGCTTAGCGTACAAAGAAATCGCCGAAATCATGGATACTCCATTGGGAACGGTGATGTCCCGGCTACATCGTGGAAGAAAAATGCTCCGCAAGGCGTTGAAGGACGTAGCACGTGAACAAGGAATTGGATTAGAACACCCGGACATGGAGGAGAAGTAATGGAAGGCGCAACCGGAAAGAACTGTGGTGCGTGTAGCTCCACTGAGGTACACAACCTATTTTGCGAGCTTCTCGATGAATCCACGACCTACGCCCGCGCTTTAGCCATCCGCGAGCACATCGCCCAATGTGATTTTTGCCAGCAACGACTAGAGCGCGAAGAGCTCGTCCGCTCCCTCGTGCGCAATTGCTGTGCCGGCCAAGCTAAGGCACCGCAATCGCTGCGCCGCCGCATCTCGATAGAAATTACGGAGATCGAATCCCGCTGGTAAGAAGCGCCCTTCAGAGCTGCGAACGTCTCGCAACAAGAGTCGGGACAGTTCGTACTGCCGTGTTTCCTCATCCAGTTCAGAAGCAAGCATACTTACCGTCAGGCGCCCTCTGCCGAAGCGGTGCTGTAGAAAAAATTTTCCATAGGATCGCACTCGCAGCGGTCAACCCGCGAGTCAAACCCTACCCACACGCCCTGGGGCGTAATGCGAGTGGATAGGCAAATAGTAGGGGCCTAGCCCTGACGTGTCCATTTTCTGGGGTCATGTCCGGCCCCGACTGGTAAATACGCATCCTGCGAATAGTTGAAGAACGGGTTCTGTTTTTGGGGCTGGTACCTCTCTGGTGGTACCAGCGCTAGTTTTTCTGAATTCGCTGGCGGTAGTAATCACGATTGTCTTCTTGCATGTGAGCAAATTCCATGAGTACGCCCGGCCAGATGGGATACGTATCGATAAGGTTTTCTGCGATGTTTAGCAACGGTGAAAAAGCGATCTCGCCCCATCTGATGCCTATACCTACTCTTTCGGAGTAGGCCGTGCTACTTAAAGGGCCAAGTGCCCACTGACTCCCTGACATCGCATTCATCCATGTGCCGTTGATGGCGAGGATGCGGGATGCTTTCTCTTCATAGCTGTGTTTAGAGTTTAAGATTTCGAGTACGATCTCGAAGGGAAACTCTTTTGTGCCATCGGTGACCTGCTTGCGCTGAAGAGGCGTAAGGTCTGCAAGTGTCGTGGGGACTGTTGTTGAAAGGAAGTCTTCCAGCCTATTTCCGAATTGCTGATGGTATCCGTCAAGCCACATGAGATTCCTTTCGGGCTATGCAGGGCGTATAACCCAAGCCCCTGAATATTGATTTAAAGTCTTGTCGAAAACAGGTTGCGGATATAGCCCAGTACCCAGTTTTGCTGTCTTCTTAGACGATCGAGTGTATTCCAGCATTCACTTTTCTACAACGAAGATTTGGCTGTTGTGTCCTGAGGATTCAAGATTCGGCTCTGTGGGGTGCAGCAGAGATGTTGTCGAAGTGAAGAAGGCGAGAATCGCTGCCCCGAGGATAATTATGCGCCTAAATCGGTTTCTGGTGTCAGCAAGATTTAGTATGTCTCTACTCCATCAATTTGGGCGTAGTGAGGAGCGATGTTTGTGCGGGTTCCGGCTACTACCAGTTTGCACGGTGAGTCTCGGGCTAGTCCTGCATACTCGTCGTCGTCAAGTGTCTTTCGCCTTGAGGAGGTAGTTGAGGCGAACAGCTTACGGACGATGGGCACCCATATGTAACAGGGGCCACCATCGCCGATCGCTATACCTGCTAACGGAAGCCGGCAAAAGGAAACCACGAAATGAGTTCAATTAGTGCACTTCGGGGAAGCTATGACCGATGTCCCGATATGGACCAGTAGTACCAACCCAAATGAGCGCCCTGGTCGCTACTGCTCCGAGAGTCGGATTTCTAATAGAAAGATTAAAAACCCGGCCGTACGAGTTCTTAAGGTGAACTGGTACGAAACCGGGCTTTTAATATGTGCTGTACGTTATGCGCCAGGACGCTTGCCGTGATTAGCGGCCTTCTTGCGGCGATCCTTGCGCTTGCGACCACGCTTGCTCATTGCGCACTCCTTCGTTGAGGGTTTCTGAACTTTATTCAACTGTAGCGGCTAAGGGCGCCGAAACGAAAATTGGGGTAGGGGTTAGGCTCCCCGGGTCCGCGCTTTTAGGCGGACACGCGGGAACGGCCGCGGCCGCGGTTGCGGCGACGCTTGAGGGCGCGGCGCTCCTCTTCAGACAGGCCGCCCCAGACGCCGGCATCGAGGCCGGACTCGAGTGCCCAGTTGAGGCAGGAAGAGGCAACGGGGCAGCGGTTGCAGACCAGCTTGGCCTTAGCGATCTGGGTAAGAGCAGGGCCGGAGTTACCTACTGGGAAGAACAGCTCTGGGTCTTCGTCGCGGCAAACGGCTTCGTGGCGCCAATCCATGATTGATATCTCCTAACAAATTTTTGACAGCAGTAAATACGAGCGCAATCCATGAGGGGCAGGAAAGCACCTTGATTTTTAGGTGGTGTGTGAACTGGTCTGCTAGCAGTGGGGCCCGGTCTCGAGGTCGGGCCAGCGTCGCCGCCGCCTATGGTTCACGGTGTTGTTACCTGAAGTTTCCTCCAGGTTAAGAAGAGGTTTACGCCCTCTTTCTTTTTGCTACTAGAGAATCATGACATGTTTACCCGATCGCCGCTAGGGTTAAAGGCTAAATTGTGGTTAACATCACGCAAATAGGTGCAGTGTGGGGGCCATAAATGTCAAAATCGAATTTTAAAGAAACCTGTGAGAATCGCCGTGAGCTGCAGCTATAGGTGTTATATGGTGAGTGTGGTGAGGAAGAGACCGTCAAATTTCCCAGTTCAGCCCCCTGCCCCCGCGCTACTGCTGGCAACATCGAGGCCCACCGTGGGTGGCGCAGAAAAAATTCGCGCCGGATTAGTAGACTGTGGCTTTGTGTCTAAGCAGAACAAACGCCAGGTAAATAAACAGCAGCGAGATAAGTCGGCAGCGCCCGCGCCGGCACCGGAGAGTGCCCCGCAGTCGGTGCTGATAGGCGCTGGTATTGCCACGGTGCAATCCATCGCGGTTATTTGTTTTGGCATTTTCCTCATTGTGCGCGAAGCGGTGGGTGCGGAAAATGACTCGATGGTCTCTGATTCCGGATCAGGAAGCTTTGTAGGGCTTGGCACCGCCATCTTTATCTTCATTGTCTTTGGCTTTGTCATCGCGGGCGCCTGGGCCATGGTGAAGGGAAAGCGATGGGGAAGAGGTGCCGTGGTCCTCGTAGAGCTCATCCTGGGTGCGAGTGCGTTTCAAATGTATAGCGGTGGATCCCCGGTGCTGGGAACTATCACACTGCTAAGCGCGGTCGCGGTGCTTTATCTCTTGATGTTTAGGCGCGAGTCCTCAGAGTGGGCCGCCTCGAATTTCTAAGGGCCACTCGCGCGGGAACCGCGAGTGGCACTCGCTTAGTCGCTGCTGAGGCCAACGACGGTATCGCCGCGGGTTTCTACAATGGTCTCGCCCGCCAACGTGAGGTGGACAGGACCGCGGTAGCCTCCGCGGTCGACGGCTATCTCGCGCAGTACCTCGCCGGTAGACCAGTCCACCACGGCTATACCCTTTTCGGTGGGCATTAGCATGCGCCCAGCCACTGAAATCGGGGTGCCGATGGCACCGTCAATGACGTGATCGACGTGCAAATCACTGGGGGTTAGAAGGTAGAGGCGCTGCCCATCAAACCACGTCATGTGGTGCGGGAGATCCGCTACGGCTGGGGCAAAAGGACTTGTGCCGGAATCGATGGCGGCAGAAGGCTTTACGGGGGTAGAAGAAAGCTTGTCGCCCTGGTTGTTATAGGACTCAATGCGGGGTTCTGGGCCGGGGATATAGACCGCGGCGGCGTCTTGGCCCACCGCGATAAGCCGCGCCCCATCGCGTTCGAGGGAGACATCGGCGTCCATTTCTGGTTCCCGGGAGTCCTCCGGGGTGGTGTTTTGAAACCTTAACCACGTGGTGTGAGGTTCCTCCGGGCATGATTCCGTCAGCGCGAGGTTCTCGGTACGCGTGAGCGCCG
The DNA here is from genome assembly GCF_030232085.1 of Corynebacterium sp. MSK073. Classification (NCBI taxonomy): domain Bacteria; kingdom Bacillati; phylum Actinomycetota; class Actinomycetes; order Mycobacteriales; family Corynebacteriaceae; genus Corynebacterium; species Corynebacterium sp. MSK073. The sequence goes on from NZ_JASPIY010000014.1 coordinate 41,462, forward strand.
AAGAAATGGCGCATTCCTCGTGCGGTTGCTTCTGCGCCTCCTGCTTGGCCTCCACGTCGCCGTATTCCACGGTGCGCACGAGATCTGAGCGCCATAGGTCGATTCGCCCGGCAGATACGGTACCTACCCGGTCATTGGATCGCACGGGGATAACGTCCGGGGAATTGATGGCACTGCGGGTGGAGTCATATTCACCCGTCGCGGCGTTGATGGCCACCGTATCCCCGCAGCCCACGCCCGTGCGATAGGTGGCAACCACCTTGCCCCAAGCAGTCGATAGCGAGCAGAGTTCGGCATCGCTGCGGGTATAGGTCCAGGCCGTGGAGCCGTCGGCATTGGTGGCAGTGAGCACATCGCCATCGTGGCTAATGCTCAACCCGTGGGCGGAAATGGCGCGGTATTGGCCGGGTACGGGCTGGTTGGGCAGGCTGTAGGCGGCGGTGAGGGAGGAGGGGACATCGGCAAGCACGGCGGCATCGCTTTCCCCAGGAACGGCCTCTTGGTGCAGGTCAGCCTGGTGGATATTGGCCGTGGCGACCGCGCCGCCCACCGCGATGGCGCAGATAGCGCCGATGACGCCGGTGGCCTTCCAATCCGCCGCGGTAGCCCGCAAGATGGGGGCCTTAGTCATCGGCGCCCTCCTCGGGGCGTGCCCTTGCTGCGCCGAGACCCGTCCCGGGACCGCGATTGGGCTTGTCCCGCAGACCGCTTATGCGCCGGAAGTTGGCCAATCACGCTGGTGGCCGGCCCCACCTTTTCCTGCACGCCAGCGGGGATGGACAGCGCCTGGGCAAGCTCCGGGGAGGTGGAAAACCACTGCGACGGCGTGGCCGTATCTAGGCCTAGTTCATCGTTGATGACCTGCCATTTGGCCAGCTCATCGTAGCCCACCAGGGTGACGGCGGTGCCGGTGTGCCCTGCGCGGCCGGTGCGCCCGATGCGGTGGATAAAGGTCATGGGATCATCGGGAACCTGGTAGTTGATGACGTGGGTGACATCGTCGACGTCGATGCCGCGCGCCGCGATATCGGTGGCGACGAGGATGTCCACCTCGCCCGAGCGGAAGGCCTGCAGGGACTTCTCCCGGGACTTTTGGCCCAAGTCACCGTGCACGGCGCCGACGCGGAAGCCGCGCTCAGCAAGGTCATCGGCCAATTGCGCGGCCGAGCGTTTGGTGCGGGTAAAGATGATGGTGCGACCCCGGCCCTGGGCCTGCAGGATATGCGCGATGACCGGCACCTTATCCATGCGGTGGGCCTGGAAGGTGACCTTGCGGGTGGTTTCGTGCGTGACCTCATCCGCATCCGATTCGGCCCGGATGTGTACGGGCTTATTCATGAACTGGCGCGATAGGTTCAAGATGGCGCCGGGCATGGTGGCAGAAAACAGCATTGTTTGGTGCGCGTTGCCATCGAGCGCTTCCAAAATGGCCTCTATGGAGGGTAAAAAGCCTAGGTCCAGCATCTCATCGGCCTCATCGAGCACCACGATGGCGACGTGGCGCAGGACCAGATCGCCGCGCTCGTGCAGATCGAGCAGGCGGCCTGGCGTGCCGATGACCACATCGACGCCGCGCTGGAGAAGCTTAATTTGCTCCTCATAGGGGCGCCCGCCGTAGATGGAGGCGAGGCGGACCGGCAGGTGCGCAGCCGCGTCCTGCAAATCCGCGGTGACCTGCTGCGCTAGCTCGCGGGTGGGAACGACGATGAGCGCCCGAGGTGTCCCATCCAGCGGGGCAATATCCGCGTCATCAAAAACGCGATCGAGCAGCGGCACGCCAAAGCCAAAGGTCTTGCCCATGCCGGTGCGCGCCTGGCCAATAAGGTCTTGGCCTTTAAGCGCAATGGGCAGGGTTAATTCCTGGATTGCAAAGGTTCGCGCGATGCCACGGTCAGCGAGCCCATCGCAGATTTCGGCGGCGACGCCGAGTTCCGCGAAGGTCGGTGGCTGGGTTTTTATGACAGACACACCTTGATAGTAGCCGGGATGGTTATAGTGGGGCCATTGGCATGTAAAACTCTCGTTAAAGGAGGATAATTTTATGGATATCAAGTTTGGTTTTGCAGATACCCCGCGCGAGCTGATCATTAGCACCAGTGGCGAGCAGGCGGAGCTGACGCAAAAGATTAATAGCGCCCTGGCGGAAAACTCCACGTTGGAGCTAGAAAATGACAAGGGCCGCAAGTACCTCGTGCGCACTGACCGCGTGGTGTACGTCGAAGTTGGTGCCGCGAAGAAGCAGTCCGTCGGTTTCGCCGGCGCCTAAGCTTGGGGCTTTTTAAAGGTTTGCTAATTCAGTTTTTGAATAGGCAACCGGGTACGCTCAATGCCTATGGAAAGTAGGCAGAATCGCAAGGCTCACCATAGCCATGGGCGAATCCCGGATCATCCGAACCCGGTGGTCCGGTTCGCCCGCCGCTACGGCTGGTGGCGTGTGGTGGCTATCCCCGTGATGGTGCTGCTTACCATCTGGGTGATTGTGGATATCGCGTCCGGCTCTTCGGCCGATGACAATGGCGATGCATCCAGCGCCGAGACCACCGCAGCCGCCACCCCTACCCACGAGGATCTCACGGGGCCTGACCCCGCAAACGCGGAGGCGGTAGAGCGCGAGATTAGTGAGATGCCCCCTGGAAGTGACTTCACCAAAAAGGGCAAGGGCACGTTCCACGGAATCGGCCGCCCCGGCGCTGTAGCGGGCGAGGGCGGCGAGAAGAAGGTGCGCTATTCCATCGAGGTAGAAGATGGGCTCAATACCGCTCCCTACGGCGGAGATGATGCCTTTGCCGCAATGGTGGAGGCAACCCTTGCGGATCCACGCGGGTGGACCGCTCGAGGTGACTTCGAATTCGAGCACGTTGCCTCCGCAGACGATCCCGATACCCGCATCCAGCTGACCTCTCTGACCACGGCCGCGGAGCGGTGTGGCGAGAAGATTGAGACGGAAACCTCCTGTCACACCATGTTTACCGGCGAATCCACCACCATCATTAATGAGGCGCGGTGGGTGCGCGGGGCCACGCCCTTTGAGGGCGATTTGGGCAATTACCGCCAGTACGTCATCAATCATGAATTGGGCCACGCCATCGGATATGCCTCCCACCAACAATGCGGCGGCGAGGGCAAATTGGCCCCGGTAATGATGCAGCAGACGCTGAGTTTGAACAACAAGGAATTGCATGACCGCAATCCCAAGGAGGTCTATCCTGATGAGGATGTGACCTGCGAGCCCAATCCGTGGCCATATCCTAATCCGGAGCAAAAGGATCCCCACCAACCCCAATAAGGAGTACTGGATGCCGCTTCCCCCAGAGCATGTTTTAAGCGCCTTCCACGCAGAAACCGGAGCGACAGGCTCGCGCCGGGCCCAAGGCGATCAGCTGGGCCCAGTATGGGATAACGGCATCAAGGTGGGCGACGTGGTCTACTCCCAGGCCGGCCCCTTCGCTGCGTGGTCTGCCAAGGTGCGCGAAAAACTCAGCGTGCCGGGCGCGCGGGTATCGCGGCCGGTACTAGCGAGCGACGGCCGCCACACCGCCGCCGGGTGGAAGGCGACGCAGTTCCTTCCCGGCGAGGTCACCGGGCGCATCGATGAAGCAGCGCAGACGGCTTTGCGCTTGGACGATGCCATGGCCAATGCACCTGCGCCGCCGGGTGCGCACCGCGATGATGCCTTTGCCCGCGCGGAGCGCACCGCCTGGGCGGAGACGGGGGAGGCCTACGATAAGGCCGCGCTTGCCGATGTCCCCTTGGTCACCGCCCATACCGCCCTGCTGACCACCACGGTCTTTTATGGCGCGCACCCACCAGGAATCGTGGATCTCGTGCCGAGCCAATCCGCGCGCCCAGCCGGGTGGAGCGCAGCGCTTGTGATCGTGGATGGTCTGATCGCACAAGTGGTAGATGATGATATCTGCCAGCGGTTTGGCCATGTGCCAGGCATGCAGGAGCTTTTGCTGCGAGCGGTGTCCTATCGTCGGCACATTAATGATCTTAACCCGCGCTCGCGCTCGAATGTGCGTTCCAATATTGAGCGGGTGGAACAGTTTCTCGTGTCTAGGGCATCTGCAATACTGGGGCGGTGACTTACGATCCCCATTCCACCGCCCGCGCGGGAGTGGTCCTACCGCCGTCGCCCGAGGTACGACTCATCGCCCGCACCACGTCCGCACACGCCCGATCCTGGCCCGTTGAGCTGCCGGAAACCGGTACCTGGAAGGTAACCGGCACCGCCGGAACCGGCGTATCCAGTTTTCTTATCGATACCGTCATTCATGCTCTCGACCGCGCCCAGGAGACGGGGGCAGACCCTTCCGGCATCCTCGTGGTTGCCGCCTCTAAGGAGTCCGGTGCTCGATTGCGCCGCGAGCTTTCTGAGCGCCTCGAAGATTATGCGGCGCAGTCCTCCATGGTTCGCTCCATCCACTCCCTGGCTTTTGCCCTCCTGCGCAGCGCTAGCGATGAGGAATTGCGCCTTATCACCGGCGCGGAACAGGACGCCGTTATCCGTGAATTGCTCGAAGGCCACGCGGAGTCCGGCCACGGCGACTGGCCGGAGGAAGTCCGACCCGCCCTAGAGTACGTAGGCTTTGCCCGCCAATTGCGCGATTTTCTTTTGCGCTCCATCGAACGAGGACTAAGCCCCGCGGATTTGGAGAACCTCGGAGCCAAGTACGGCCGCAGTATGTGGGTTGCCGCCGGTACGTTCCTGCGCGAATACGAACGCGTCCAAGCCCTATCCGGGGCGCACTCCTATTCCGCGGCCGAGCTAGTCAACCAGGTCCTGCTGCGCCCAGAACTTACGAGTTCGCACCCGTGGCACACCATCGTGGTCGATGATGCCCAGCTATTGGATCCCACTGCGGGCGAGCTCATTTCTCGCTTGGCCCCCGATGCACAATTGCTGGTCATCGGCGGCGATGCGGACCAATCCGTCTTTGCCTTCCGCGGTGCGAATTCGCAGTTCCTTGAGGAATTTCCCGCGGAACACTCCGTGGAGCTTTCGCAGCCGCATCGCAGCGGATCCCCAGCCTGCGTTTCCATCGTGGATTCTGAGGGCCGCCTGCGCGATGTGGTGGCCGATACCGTGCGCCGCCGCCATTTGGACGATGGCGTGCAGTGGCGCGATATCGCCGTCATCGTGCGCTCAACGGCGGATATTGGCCAGATGCGCCGCACCTTGCTGGCGGCCGGGGTGCCGGTGCATATCAGCCCAACCGACGTCATTTTGGCTGAGCAGCGCCTAGTATCTGCCATGCTCCTTGCCTTGCGCGCCTTGGAAGAAGACCTCAGCAATGCGGAGCTTGAGGAATTGCTGACCGGGCCTGTGGGCGGGGCGGATCCCGTCACCCTGCGCCGCCTGATTCGCGGTCTGCGCCGGTGGGCGCCCGATACGCGCGGCATGGATAGCCTGCGCGAGCTCTTGCAGGGCGAGCTGCCGGACTTCAATGGCCAGCTCACAGAGCGCGAGTTTTCCATCCTGGAGCGCGTGCGCGCGGTACTCGCCGCGGGCCGGCAGGCCATACAAGCCCAAGCCTCTGTGGAAGAGATTCTGTGGGAGGTATGGAGTGCTACCGAGCTGGATATGCGCCTGCAGGCATCCGCCTTGCGCGGCGGCGCCACCGGCTCGCAGGCGGACCGCGATCTTGATGCCATGATGGCGCTCTTTGACGCCGCCGGTGATTACTCCGAGCGCCGCCCTGGATCCTCACTGCAGTCCTTTTTAACCCATATCACCGAACAAGAACTGCCCACCGGCGTGCGCGACCGCCGCACCGCCATCCCACAGGCCGTGGAGATCATCACCGCCCACGGCGCCGTCGGCCGCGAATGGGATACCGTCATCGTCGCCGGAGCCCAAGAAGGCGCGTGGCCCTCGCTGGGGGAGACCGGTTCCATTTTTGGCCAAGAAGATCTCATCGATCTCCTGGACCGCGATATTGAGCCTGATACCCCTGTTAGCCACATTGCCTCCCGTCTGGCCGAGGAGCGTCGGCTCTTCCACGTCGCCACCACGCGCCACCGGAACCGGTTGCTCATCGCCGCGGTGGAAAACCCCAACGAGGATGCCTTTGCAGAGCCCTCCCGTTTCATCGCGGAATTTACCGGGCGCGGGGTCGATGTGCCCGGCACAATGGCGCGCCGGGAGGCCAGCCGCGCCTTGCGCGCCACCCAATTTCCCCGCGAGCTGGGCTTAGATGTTCCTGAGCCGGCACCGGTGTCCCTGCGCGATGGGCTCGAGGTCGATCCCCTCGATATATCGGTGCTTTCCGTCCCTTCCTTTGTGGCGCAATTGCGCCGCGTGGTCACGAACCCAGATTCCGGCGAGGCGGATCGACGTCAGGCGGCCCGGCAGCTGGCGCGCTTAGCGCAGGCGGGAATCCCAGGCGCCCATCCAGACCAGTGGTTCTCCGCGCGCTCTGTGGCCTCGCATACGCAGCTGCGCGGTAGCAAGAGCCTATCGCCATCCCGGGTCGAAGCCCTGCTTAACTGCCCGCTCAAGGCGATCGTGGGAAACTTGGCCGAAGATCCCAGCGGCGCCGAACACCTTTTGCGCGGCACCATGGCACACGCCTTCTTGGAGGCCATCGGCCGCGGCATGGATGCAGAAAAGGCGCGCCTGCTCGTCATGGAGGCCTATGAGCTCATCCTGGACGTTCCACAGTGGCAGCTACAGAGCAAGCTGGAAGAGTTTTCTCGCCTGCTGGAACGCACGCAGCAATGGGCACAGCAATCCGAGGTGAAAAACGAGCTCGCCGGGGTAGAAGTACCCGTCTACGTCGAGGTCACCCCGGATATCCGGGTGGGCGGCTTCATGGACCGCTTGATGCAGGATGGAGACGGAAACTACTTGGTCGTGGATCTCAAGACCGGTAAATCTGCAGCGACGCAGGCAGAGGCGGAAGAAAACCGCCAGCTAATGACCTACCAATTGGCCTTGTCCCGGGGAAGCTTTGACGGGCAGCGCGTGCGCGATGGCGAAGGGATGCCGCGCGCAGGCGGGGTGCTTGTCTATCCCGGAAAAGATTCCAGCAAAATCACCACGCGCACACAAAGCCAGCTCACCGCGGAGGCGCTGGAAGAATTTTCCGCACTTTTGCCACCACTGGCAGCGGAACTGCGTGGTCCGCAACTTACCGCGCGCACCAATAAAGATTGCGATAAGTGCCCCATTCGTATCATCTGCCCAGTGCAGGAGGAAGGAAAGATGACCATCCATGCCTAAGCAGAATTTTTCCCCGGAACAAATAGCGAAAGCACTGGGCAAGGACTACCCACCCACCGAGGAACAAGCCCACGTCATCGAGAGTCCTTTTGGCCCCAAGCTCGTGGTGGCCGGCGCGGGTGCCGGTAAGACGGAAACCATGGCCTCCCGCGTGGTCTATTTGGTGGCCAATGGCTACGTGCGCCCTGAAGAGGTATTGGGGCTAACCTTTACGCGCAAGGCGGCCCAGCAACTAGAACAGCGCATTCGCCGCCAGCTCATTCAGCTGCGCGATTCCGGCCTCATCGTCCCCGGTAGCCCCGCCGCCGAGGCGCTTAACAATATCGCGCCCACCGTGGCCACCTATGACTCTTATGCCGGCGAGCTCGTGCGCGAATACGGCCTCCTGGTCCCAGTAGAGCCCTCGGCGCGCATCATCACGGAGGCAGAGCGCTTCGCCATTGCCTATGACGTGGTGAAAAACTACGGTGGCAAATTATCGGATGAAAAGACCTTGGGCTCCATTACGGAAACCCTGCTCAAGATCACTTCCGATATGGACAATTCCTTGAAAGATCCGGATGATATCGCCGAGTTCGCACGGGATTTCCGCGCTGATATTGACAACCTGGAAAAGGCGCCGAGGACGAAGGGCGAGTATTCCAAGGACCTGCAGAAGTACATCAATGTCCAGGATCTGCGCGTGCAGTACGTGCCATTGATCGAGGAACTCAAGCGCGCCCAGGCAGAGCAGCAGGTCATCACCTTTGGTGAGCAGATGTCTGTGGCAGCGCGCCTCGCGCAAGAGCACCCGGCGGTGGGCAAGCAACAGGCGCAGCGTTACCGCGTGATCATGCTGGATGAATATCAAGATACGTCTTATGCTCAGCGTGTACTCCTGCGCAGCCTCTTTGGTGGGGAGCACAAGGACATTTCCGTGACCGCGGTCGGCGATCCCATGCAGGCTATCTATGGCTGGCGCGGGGCTACCTCAGAAAACCTCACCGCATTCGTGGAGGATTTCCCGCAGGCAGATGGCACCCCTGCTCCCAAGGATCAGCTGACTACCTCGTGGCGCAACCCGTCGGGTGCCTTAGAGCTGGCCAACTCGGTAGCAGCCGGGGTCTTTGGGGGCGGCCCGCGGCCCGTCGATGAGCTGCATGCGGCCCCGCACAAGGGCGAGGGCGAGATTGAGCTCGGCTATTTCGCCAGCGAAGATGAGGAACATGATTATATTGCGCAGAAATTAAGGCAGCAGTGGGATGCGCGCGAGGGCGATGGCTTTCGCGCAGCGGTGCTGGTGCGTACCAACCGGCAAACCGCGGCCATTGCAGCAGCCTTGGACGCCGTCGATGTCCCCAATGAAATCAATGGTCTGGGTGGACTGCTATGGCAACCGGAAATCCAGGACCTTGTAGCGCTGGCGACCATGCTGGTGCGGCCGGAAGACGCGCAAGCCGCCCTCCGCATTTTCGCCGGGCCCATTTGCGGGCTGGGCATGGGCGATATCCAAGCCCTTGCCGCGCGGCAAAAGAACTTGGCGGGAGCAAAACAAGAGCGCCTGCAGTGGGAAGAGGGCATGGATCCTGAGGAGTATCTGCGCGCCCAATTAGCGCAGCTTACGGCTGAGGGCCCTGATCAGACGGTGGGGCTTGCCGATGCCCTGGCGGACCTCGGCGAGCGCGATCGCTATACCCCGCAGGGCTTGGCGCGCATGGAAGAGGTATCTGCCAAGCTGCGCTACCTGCGCACTTATTCGCTGTCTAAGCCTTTAAGCGATCTCTTTGCGGATATTGAGGCCATCTTCAATATCCGCACCGAGGTCCTTGCCCGCGGCAGCGCCGGGGGAGCCATCCACCTGGATAAATTCGCCGATATCGTCGCGGGATTCCACGGAGACTCCTTGTATGCGCTCTTAGATTATTTGGAGCTCGCTCGCGAGCATGAAGATGGCCTCGGGCTTGGGGAGGTGCCCGCCTCCACGGATCGCGTACAGATTATGACCGTGCATAAGGCCAAGGGCTTGGAGTGGGAGCACGTCTATGTCGTGCACGCTGACTCTTCAAGCTATAAGGCCCAAGCAGAGACCTTTTTGTCCAAGATCGAGAAGGTACCCGGTGACAATGACTACATCGAGGTCTCACCCGATGCGGTCACCCGTTCCGAATTTGAAAAGGCCTGCAAGGCATTCTTGGATGATGACCGCGCGCATAATGCGGAGGAAGCAGCACGCCTGTTTTATGTGGCCTTGACCAGAACCGAGTCCACGTTGACCGTTACCGGCTCCGGCACGAATAACCGGACGGGCAAGGCCAAGAAGGGCCCGTATGAGTACCTCGAAAGGCTAAAAGAATCCTTCCCCCAGTACGTGGGGGAGTGGACGGTGCCCGAAGAGCCGGTGGATACCGCGGCTCATGGGGCAGAAAGCGGGCTCTTCCCAGCCCTCGAAGCGGATCCGGATTCCCTGGCCGGCGCGGATGCGGTCCTGGCCGCCATGGAGGACCTTCCTGAGCTGAGCCACGGCGAGACCTTCGAGTTGTGGGAACAGGATGCGGGCGCGCTCATTGAGGAATACAAGTCCCTGCAACAACCGGTTGTGGATGTGGAACTTCCCAGTGAACTTACCGCTTCTGACATGGTGGCCTTGGGCAGCGATCCGCTACAGTTTGCGCGCCGGCAACGCCGCCCGGTGCCGTTTAAGCCCAATTCCTATGCCAAGCGAGGCACCGCCTTCCACGCGTGGTTGGAAGAGCGCTTTGGCAGCCCCGCGCTGCTAGGGGAAGAGGAATTGCCGGGCATCGATGAGCCAGAGGATTTCGATCTGGAAGAGCTCAAGGAATCCTTCCTGAATTCCGAATGGGCGCAGCGCCAGCCGGACTTTGTGGAGGCGCCGTTTGAAATCACCATCGGCAGTGCGGTGGTGCGCGGGCGAATGGATGCCGTCTTCCGCTTGGCAGATGGCACCTGGATGGTGGTGGATTGGAAGACCGGGCGGCCGCCGAAGGGCGCGGCCATGGACGCGGCGAAGATTCAGTTGGCGGTTTATGCCGAAGCCTGGCGGCGCATCCACGGCGGCGATAAAATCCGCGCCGCTTTCCATTACGTTCACGATGGTTATACTTTTGAGCCAGATACTTTAGCCCAAGGTGAGGAGCTGCGTAGCCTGCTTGAATCGTCAGTAGCAGGCCACTAGGGCTAAGGTATGGGGACGGAATGCGGACGATGAATGGATAATTGCGTCCCCGCATAACCGGCGGAATCAAAAATCGATCCAGAAAAGAAGGCTGGGCCAGTGGCCAAAAAACATGCGAAGGTGTTCAAAGGGCGTATTAAACAGCGCTTTTTGCCGCAGGTCGAGTTGTCCTCGCAACCTGATCACGCGCTCCTTGATGTCATCACTGTGCCCAAGGATCAAAATGCCAGCCCGTGGCGCCAGTTGGCTAAACGCGCGCTGTGGGCATTCGGCATCCTCATCTTTGTCACCGTCGTGGTGTACTTAGACGGCGGGGGCTATAGCGAGGACATGTCGCTTTTGGATTCCTCCTACTATGCCGCCGTCACGCTGACCACCGTGGGGTATGGCGATATCGTTCCGGTCACGGAGCAATCGCGGTTTATCAACCTCGTACTTATTACCCCCGCCCGCCTCATCTTCCTTGTGCTGTTGGTTGGTGCGACGCTCTCCGTGCTCACGGACAAGGCCCGCCGCACCTTTGAAATCCAGAACTGGAGAAAGCAATTGCGTAACCACACCGTCGTTATCGGCTATGGAACGAAGGGTGCCGGGGCGGTCGCCGCGCTCTTGGCAGACGACGTGCCCACCTCCCAAATCGTGGTCATCGATAATAACCGCGCCTCGCTGGCGCATGCGGAACACCACGGGCTGGTCACCATCTTTGGCTCGGGCACCAAACAGGACGTGCTCAAGATCGCCGGGGTGGAGCACGCAACCTCCGTGGTGGTCACCCCATCCTCGGACGATACCGCGGTGCTGTGCTGCCTGTCCGTGCGCGAGCTCGCCCCTAAGGCCAAGATCGTGGCCTCGGTGCGCGAGTCCGAAAACCGCCACCTGCTGCGCCAATCCGGTGCCGATTCCGTGGTTACCTCTGCAGAGACCGCCGGCCGCCTGCTGGGGCTTGCCACCGTGACCCCCACCGTGGTGGAAATGATGGAAGACCTGCTTTCTCCCAACGAGGGCTTTTCGGTATCAGAGCGCGCCGTGCGCGAATTCGAGGTCGGGTCCAACCCACGCCACCTGGCGGATATCGTGCTCGCGGTGTTGCGCAATAACGAGCTCCACCGCGTCGATACTGCTGATGCCTCCGCACTGAAACCGGGCGACCGCCTGTTGTATATCAAGCATGACTTGGAACAACCCGTGGAAGTGCAAGATGAGGACGAGGAGGATTAATTGTATTTGCCCGTAACGCACACGGGTCTAGTGCCTGCCACCGCGAGCGGGGACGCCGCGTTGGTGGAGCAATTGCCGGAGGGCGTGGGGACACCGGAGATGGTGGACATCGGCACGCTGCACGTTTTTGCCTGCCCGGAAGCAATTGCGCGGGGCATGGGGCAGCTACAACCTGCGACCTTTTTCGCCGATGATTCCCTCGTCATGCAGGCCATTGCCTTGATTCGCAACCGGCTGGAGCAGCGCTTCGATCCGCGCACGGGCCACCCGTTGGATTATCCCACGCCGGGTATTATTGGCCGCGATCCGCAGGATTCGCGCCGCATGGTATTTCCGCGCCTAGACCCGGCGGTTATCGGGCTCATTGAGCTCAAGGGCGAGGAGAAGATTTTGCTGGCGCGCAATCGCGGGCGCAATGGCTTCTTTTCCTTTATCGCCGGATACGTGGAACCGGGCGAGACCATTGAGGCCGCCTTTGCCCGCGAAACCATGGAGGAAACCGGGCGCCGCATTGACAATCTTCGCTACTGGGGCTCCCAGCCGTGGCCGCCGAGTGGCTCGCTTATGCTGGGCTTTCACGCAGAGACATCGGATGTCCAGGCCACCTGCCATACTGATGGGGAACTGGAAGAAATTCGTTGGGTGACCCGCGCCGAGCTGCCTGAGCTCCCGTTGGCCACCGCGGGTTCTATCGCACACACGATGATTATGGAGTGGTATCACGGTGAATAAGCCGGATTTATCCCTGCTGGATGAGGATCAACGCCGCGCGGCCACCGCCCCACGCGGGCCGGTGTGCATTTTGGCGGGCGCGGGCACCGGTAAGACGCGCACCATTACCTATCGCATCGCCAACATGGTGGATCAAGGGTTCGTAAACCCCCAGCGCGTTTTGGCCGTGACCTTTACCGCGCGTGCGGCAGGAGAAATGCGGGATCGCCTGCGCATGATGGGCGTGGCTGGCGTGCAGGCCCAGACCTTTCACGCGGCCGCGCGGCGCCAGCTGAAGTATTTCTGGCCGCAGGTCGCAGGCGATCTGCCGTGGACTCTATTGGATAATAAATTCCCGCTCGTAGCCCGCGCGGTGCGCTCGGTGGGGCTGGATAATTCCAAAGACATGATCCGCGACGTGCTGGCAGAAATCGAATGGGCAAAATCCGCGCTGGTCAGCGCGGAGGATTATGAGAGCGTCATCGCGGAAACGGATCGCACCGCTCCAGCCGATGCCGCTAAGGTAGCCGAGGCCTTCCGGCGCTACGAGAAGGCCAAGGCTACGCCGGATATGATGCATTTGGACTTCGATGATCTGCTCATGCACATCGCTGGAGCCATCGAAAATGTCCCGGCCATTGCAGAGACCTTTCGCGAGCAGTACCGCACCTTCGTCGTTGACGAGTACCAGGACGTCACGCCCCTGCAGCAGCGCGTGCTGAACGCCTGGCTGGGTGATCGCGATGATCTCACCGTGGTGGGCGATGCCAACCAGACCATCTATTCCTTCAACGGCGCCTCGCCGGAGTACCTGTTGAATTTTTCGCGCAGCTATCCGGACGGGACCATCGTCAAGCTGCAGCGCGACTATCGCTCTACGCCGCAGGTCACGGACCTGGCTAATCGGGTCATCGGCAAGGCTACGGGGCGCGCGGCGGGCACCCGCCTAGAGCTGCAGGGCATGCGCGAGCCTGGGCCGGAGCCGACGTTTAAGGCCTACGAGTCCGAGGAAAATGAGGCGCAGGAGGTGGCCGGGCAGGTGCTGACCCTGCTCAACCAGGGCGTGCTGGCCTCAGAAATTGCCATCTTGTACCGCATCAACGCCCAGTCGGAGCAATTTGAGCAGGCGCTTGCCGATGCCGGAGTGGTCTACCAAGTCCGCGGCGGTGAAGGTTTCTTCCGCCGCCCGGAGATTCTGGAGGCCATTCGCGTGCTCATTGCCGCCACGCGCCGCGATGATTTACCGGAGGACCCCGTGGCGATTGCGCGTGCCGCCTTTGTCGAGCTTGGGCTCAGCGCGACCGAACCGCAGGGCGCGCAGGCCCGCGAGCGCTGGCAATCACTGAACGCGCTGGTGGGGTTGATCGAAAAGATCGTGGAATCCACCCCGGGCATCGATCTCAATGGCGTGCTGGGCGAGCTGCGCCGCCGCTCCACTGATAAGCAAGCCCCCGCTATGGAGGGCGTTACCCTCGCTACGGTGCACGCGGCGAAGGGCTTGGAGTGGGACGCCGTCTTCCTCGTCGGGCTGAGCGAAAAGCTCATGCCCATCAACCACGCCATCAAAGCGGGCAACGAGCAGATCGAGGAAGAGCGCCGCCTGTTTTATGTAGGCATTACCCGCGCCCGCGAGCATCTAGCCCTGTCGTGGGCATTGGCGAAGACCGCCGGTTCCAGGGCCTCCCGGGAGCGCACCCGGTTTCTCGATGGCATCGCGCCAGGCGTGGAATCGGCTGCGGGAAGTGGCCGCTCCCGTCGCCCGAAACGCTGCCGCGTGTGCAGTGGGGTACTAGAGACACCGGCGGAAAAGGTCATTGGCCGGCATGAAGACTGCGAGGGCAATGGCGATGATGAGGTCTTTTCCGCCCTGCGCTCGTGGCGCGCGCAGGTCGCTCGGGAAGAAAAGGTTCCGGCATACGTTATCTTTACCGATGCCACGCTGCAGGCCATCTCGGAAGAGCTGCCGGTAGATGAAGCGGAGCTGCTGTCTATATCTGGAATTGGGCCCAATAAGTTGGAGCGCTACGGCGAGCAAATCCTAGAGGTCATTCGCTCGGTGCGGATGTAGCCAGGTTAACCTTGCCGCCGTAACACACCGGGCAGCGCGGATGGGCGATGGCCGTGCGCTGCTGGTGGCGGCCGTAGACGTCTACCTCCCATTGTTGGCCTGGGCGCGGAAATGAGGTTGGCGCGCCTGGCGGTAAGGGGCGCTTGCTTAAGCGGCGGACCACCACCTGTGCTTGGGCCGCTACAGCATCGATGACTAGTTTTTCTGGCTGCCTGCGCACGCTAGTGAGCTGGGAGGCGATGGTGGTCCACTGCGGATCCGCATCCACGCGGTATAAGTGAATGCACAGTGGGCAGGGGCCTTGCCCCTCCACGCGCAGGGGCCCGATGATGCCGCGGTTATCTAGGAGGGAGATGGGTAGCCACGTCGTTGGGGTTCCGGCAAGCGCATTGGCGCAATCGATGGGGCAATGGAGCTGGTCGATGGCAAGCACCGTAAAAAGCCCATCGAGGTCGTGGATATAGGAAAAGATATTGTCCTCATCAAGGGGGATGCGCACCGTATATCCATCTGCTGCCAAGCGGGCGCGCAACTCCAGAGCAAGCGGGGATTCGCCCAGCATGATGATGGTTTCAGGCTGCTCTGGATGTGGTGGCTGGGACCAGAGAATGCCATAGTCCAAGGCATCATCGATGAGGCTGCTGGCGGCGGCGCTATCCAAGCCGGCCGCTTCCAACCGCGCCGCCAATTCCCCGGAATCGACCGGCTGATGGGCCGTGGCAAAGGCACGGGCCACGCCCTGTGCATTGCCCGTATCCGCCACCGCCACCCGGGTGGCGTCCATTCCGAATTGCACCACGGAATTCTCGCGGCAAAATACGCCGCACCCTGGCGCCAATGTCACACGTTGAGCCGTGCCGTGTGAGCCAGTCACTGGTTCTCCCCCTCAAATCCCCTCTATCGCCCCGAATACGGCATATGTGCCGCATGTGCGTCCATTGCACCACAGGTACAATGGCCTGTCATGTCGAGCACGCAACCACCAGGACGTACCCACCCTGAGGTCAAGGTTATCCGCTCTGCGCGGCGGCGGAAGTCGGTGCAGGCGCGCATGGTGGCCGGGGTATTGGAAGTGCGCATTCCGGCTTGGATGTCCGCCCGGGAGGAAAACGAGGCGGTACAGGACATGCTCGCGCGCTTAGAGAAGAAAACCGGTGGTGGTACGAAGACCGATGCGGCGCTTCTCCAGCGCGCAGAACAGCTCAACGCGCAGTACCTGGAAGGCCGCGCGTGGATTGGGTCCATCCGGTGGGTGAGCAATCAAAATACGCGGTGGGGTAGTTGTACTACCTCCACCGCGGATATCCGGCTGAGCAACCGCCTACAGCAGGTGCCGGATTATGTATTGGATTCGGTCATCATCCATGAGCTGACCCATACCTTCATCCCGCGCCATGGGCGCGAATTCTGGCGGTGGGCCGATAGGGCGCCCCACGCCGAGCGGGCCAAGGGCTACCTTGAGGCCTACCAGCGCTGGGGCGGTTAGCGCGAGCTATTTATCCTCGCCGCCGTTGTCCTTTTCGGAGTTGTCGTCGCCGTCGTCCACGTCGTCCCCGTCGTCGCTGCTTTGCGAGTCCTTGTCTTGTGCAGAATCCTTGTCCTCTTCGGACTTGCTTTCGGAGTCCTCGCCGGAACCCTCGCCGTTTTTGAGCATCTCTTCGAGCTTGGCAAATTCTTCCTCGAAGCCCTCATCAGGCTCATCATCCAAGAGGGAATCGATGAAGGCAGCCGGGTTATCGAGGTGCTCTGCGGTGGGCAGGAAGTCTGGGTGGTCCCAGGCCTTATCGCGCTTTTCGGCACCCACGGCCACGGTGGCGCGGCGCCACAGCTCGGCGGCCTCGGTGACCTTGGGGGCGTTGAGCTCGATGCCCACAACCTTGCTAAAGGCCTGCTCAGCAGACCCGCCGGTGCTGCGGCGGTGCGCCCATGCCTCAGTGAGCTTGGAGGTGGAGGGGATGCGCTCGCCCAAGGCCTCGCTCACGACGTGCTCGGCCCAGCCCTCGACCAAGGCCAACAGGGTTTCCAGCCTGGAGGCGGCAGCGGTGTTCTTGGAGGTAATCCGCGGGGAGAGATCCATTCCCTGCAGCTTGCTCATGGCTTCCTGGATGGCCTGCGGATCGCCGGATTCCAGGTTCAGCTCGCGGGCGAGCTCTTCAATGTGGGAGGTATCAATGACCAAGCCGATGGCGTATTCCTCCACGGAGGAGACGATGCGCTCTACCAGCCACGGCACGTGCTTGAACAGGCGCTGGCGGGCGGCCTCGCGCGCGGCGATGTAGACCAATACCTCCTGGCCAGGAACGTTGAGCTCGCGCGCGACCTTCTGAATGGTATGCGGCAAAAGTGCCACCGTATTGGCCGGGGCGATGGGGAGGCCAAAGTCGGAGCCGGTCAGCGCTTGGCTGGCCAGATCGCCCAGGGCATGGCCTAGCTGCATGCCGAAATTCATGCTGGACATTTGGCCCATCATCTTGGTCATCGGGCCCATCATTTGGCGGGCCTCTTCCGGCATGGATTCCAGCTGGGCATCGTTCATGTGCTGGGCCACGGGAGTGACCATGCGCTCCCAGGCGGGCATGGTTTCTTCCAGCCACTGCTTGGAATCCCATGCCTGCGTGGTTCCGGAAGCGGTGGGGAGAATGGAGGCATCGTCAAGCCAGAGCTCCGCCAGGCGCACCGATTCTTCTACTGCCTTGGAATCTTCCGCGCTGATGTCTTTTGACTTGGGGATCTGCTGCAGGGCGATGCGCTTGGCCATGTCGTAATTGACCGGCCCGGAGTTCTGGGGCGAGTTCATGGACGAGCCCATTCCGGATAGCATCTGACCGAACTGGTTCAGCATGTCTCCGAGGCCGCCACCATTACCGCCGCCGAATGCGCCGAACGGGTTCTGGTTACGACGGCCGTCATTATCGTCGTCATCGTTATTTGGGAAAGAAAAACCGAATCCGTTGCTCATGCGCTCCAATCTACCGGCACCGTGCGGAAAGTTTCCATGATCACAGCAACGCTGACAGCGAACAGTACGCCAAAGGTTGTAGGCTATTGCTTCGTGAATTCTCCTGCTAGCCGTCGCGTCCGCACCATCGCCTGGGGTGCTATCCCCGTTGTGCTTACCGGTGCGTTGGTATCGCTTGACCATATCCCGGGCACCGATGTCTCGCTGACCGTTCCCTATGCCGCCGAAGGCCCCGGTCCTACGGTGGATACGCTGGGCGAGGTCGATGGCACCCAAGTCGTTGATGTGCAGGCGCCAAAGACCTATGAGCCCAGTGGGCACCTCAATATGACCACCGTATCCGTGCGCACCAATATGACCTTGGCGCAGGCGTTGGGGCGCTGGGCGCTTACCGATGACACCCTGGTGCCCATCGATACCGTCATTCCGCAAAACATGACCGATGAAGAGGTCCAAGAATCCAATAAGCAGGCCTTTACCCAATCGGAGTCCGCTGCCACCATCGCGGCGATGGACTATTTGCACCTGCCGGTCAAAATCACGGTGGCGGAGGTCATTGAGGATGGCGCCGCTTCGGAGCACCTTAAAAAAGACGATGTCATCACCGCCGTCGATGGCACCGAGGTTACCGAGCCGAGCGAGGTCCAAGACATCATCAAGGACAAAAGCCCTGGCGATAAGGTGAAAGTCAGCGTCACGCGCGGGGATAAAGAGCTCAGCGAAGAAATCGAATTGGGCGAAAACCCGCACGATAAGGGCAAGGCACTGCTGGGAATCGCCATGCTATCCCAGCCCAAGGACGATATCTCGGTGAACTACAACCTACAGGATATCGGCGGGCCATCAGCGGGAATGATGTTTACCCTGGCGGTTATCGACAAGCTCAGCGATGAAGACCTAACCGGCGGCACCTTCGTGGCCGGCACCGGCACCATTCAGGCCGATAGCAAGGTCGGGCCGATTGGTGGCATTGAGCATAAAATCGCCGCCGCGCACGAGGCAGGCGCCGAGCTTTTCTTGGCGCCCAAGGACAACTGCTCAGCGGCGGCCGGCAGCGACCACGGCGATATGACCATTGCACAGGTAGAAAACCTGGACGATGCCGTGGCGGCCATGAAGGACTTTGCGGCGGGCAAAGACGTCAAGGAATGCAGCTAAAAAGAGCTTGTGCGGCCGAGGCCTAGTCCTTTACTAGGCCCAATTCCTTAATCTTTTCTTCCGGGTCCACCTGGTCAGAAGAGATCATCTGCTGCATGACCAGGCCTTCCTTATTATCCACCACGGTGATAACCGCGGTGGTGCCCAACGTGGACCAGCCGACGACGCGATCGCCATCGTCCTCGATGGCATGGGAGCTGCGCAGCTCCGTAAGTACCTGGGTGGTTTGGGAGGCCTTGGAGTGGGACTTAAAGAACTGGAATTGCCCCACCTTAGGGCCGGAGCAATTGTACGAAGAGTCCCCGCCGGTGGAATCGCAGCGCTCAAACTGGGCGAATAGGTCCTTGGGTGCCAGCGACTTATATACGTCGTAGACTTTGGCGACTGACTTATCCAACTCGCCGCCAGCACTCGGCTCGCTGGTGGTGCTTTCCTCGGAAGCCTCGTCTTCATCCTTGTCCGCCGTTTCTGACTCCGAGGAGGACGCGGCGGAGGATTCGGTGCTGGATGCCGTGGATTCCTCGTCGTTTTCAGAGGTTGTGGTGGAGGCGGCAGGAGTGGTCTCTACGGGGGCATCGTCAGGCGCATCGGCATCGGAGGAACAACTTGCCGCAGCCACGCTGAGCCCCAGTAGCGCCGCCGCGGTAGCGGTACGGGCAGGAAAACGGCGGGAGAAGGAAAGGCGTCGCACTGTATAGAACTCCTTGGTCGCGGGCTTAATTGCCACTTAGTCTAGTTCATCCGGATCCTGGTTGAGGCCATAGCGCAAAGCGGCGATCACGCCGGGGGCTACCTGCGGGCCGCCGCGGAGCTGAATATCGTCCTCAGCAAAGGGGCCTGCGGCCTCAAGCTCTTCCTCTGTGGGACGCAGCTGCAGCAAAGTGGTCTCAATTCCTTCCTCGCGCAGGGCACCCGAATACAGGCGCGCCGGGCGAGGGGAGGGGTCCTCGCTAGAGGTATCCCGGAACTTAATCTCCTGGGCCAAGATGGCACCTGCGACCTCGCGCGGCCAGGCCAAGCGGGAGACGTAATCAGCCAATTCCTCGGAACCCGGCTCGATGTTTTCCGGGACATTGTCTTGCACGATAAGGGTTAGCGGGGACGCGGTTTCCTCATCCATGGCCGCTAGCTGGTCTGCCACCAGATGGGTGGGGACAAGCGCGAAGATGGTGGGGCGGGCGTCCCAACCTTCAGCATGGACGAACTCCACGGCCTCCGTCATGGCGCGGTTTAAAGCTGGCTGTGATAATTCGGGGGAACTCATAGGCATCCTTATTCGTTATCTGGGTATTGATTCCTTAAACTGGAAAAAGTCTACATGTTTAATATTCGCACTACTTGATTGGAGCTGGCGTTGTCCCTAGGGTCATCCACACCAGCCGCCCCATTGAAGCGGCCTCCTAAGGTCGCGGCAATTATTGCGGCCATCATTGCCGTCCTCTTATTCTTCGGCCCCATGCTCGTGGGCATGTACACGGATTGGAGGTGGTTTGGCTCCATTGATTACCGCAGTGTTTTCACCACCGCGATTATTGCGCGCATAGTCCTCTTTATCATCTTCGGGCTCGTTGCTGCCGCAGTAGTGTGGGCAGCCGGGTTCTTTGCTTGGCGCGGCCGCCCCGATTCCCTGGATATGGGGGATTTGAATTCGCCGGTCTATCAGTACCGCCAGTCCATTGAGAAGTCCATGGGCGTGCTGTTCAAGGTCATCCCGGCCATCGTGGGCATCATCGCCGGTTTCATCGGCCAGTCCCACTGGCGCGATGTGATGCTATTCCTCAACGGCCAGGACTTTGGCGTGCAGGACCCCCAATTCCACCACGACTTGGGCTTTTATGCCTTTAGCCTGCCCGT
Organism: Corynebacterium sp. MSK073; assembly: GCF_030232085.1. Classification (NCBI taxonomy): domain Bacteria; kingdom Bacillati; phylum Actinomycetota; class Actinomycetes; order Mycobacteriales; family Corynebacteriaceae; genus Corynebacterium; species Corynebacterium sp. MSK073. The sequence goes on from NZ_JASPIY010000014.1 coordinate 61,827, forward strand.
ATTGCAGATGGTGGTCAGCACCCTGTCCATCCTGCTCGTGCTCGCTTTCCTCATTGCCCTGTTCGGCCACTACATCTTGGGAGGAATCCGCATTGGCAATAAAGCCGCTGGGGTGCGCGGCTCCATCTCTCGCGCGGCACGCCTGCAGCTAGCCATTACGGCTGGTCTGTGGATGGTGGCCCAAGTCGCCGGCTACTGGCTGGAGCGCTACGGGCTGCTGTATTCCGAGCACGACCTATTTACCGGTGGTTCCTACACGGATATCCACGCCTACCTGCCTGCCAAGATCATTTTGATGATCATCGGCGTTTTCGTCGCCATTGCGTTGTTTATGGCCATCGTCATTAAAGACCTGCGCATCCCTGGCCTCGCCGTTGTGTTGATGCTCGCGTCCTCCCTGATTATCGGCCAGGCATGGCCGCTGCTGATGGAGCGCTTCTCGGTACAACCAAACCGCCAGGCCAAGGAAAACGAGTCCATTGCCCGCAATATTGAGTCCACGCGATTTGCCTATGGGCTTACCGATGACCACGTGACCTACAAGGAAAACTGGGGCGGCGATGACGTATCGGATGACAAGGTTGCCTCCGATAACGCCACCATCAATAACCTGCGCCTGCTGGATCCAGAGATTCTGTCACCGACGTTCACCCAGATGCAGCAGCTGAAGAACTTCTACGGTTTCCCAGAAACGCTGTCCATGGACCGCTACGAAATCGATGGCAAGTTGCGCGACTTTGTCGTTGCGGCCCGCGAGCTGGATCCGAACGAGCTGCGCGAAAACCAGTCCGACTGGATTAACCGCCACACCGTTTATACTCACGGCAATGGCTTCGTAGCTGCGCAGGCCAATACCGTGGATGAGGTCGCCCGCGATGCTGGTTCCGCCCGCGGTGGTTACCCCATCTTCACCGTTTCTGACCTGCAGACCCAAGCCGGCGAGTCCGAGGGTGAGGGCGAGACTCAAGACGCAGAGAAGTCCTTGGGCATTAAGGTAGACCAGCCCCGTATTTACTACGGCCCGGTCATCGCAAGCGCCGCCGATAACCTGGACTACGCCATTACCGGTACCACTGGTGAGAATCCGGTGGAATACGACACCGATAGCACCAACTACACCTATGACGGTGACGGTGGCGTTGAGATTGGCAATATCTTTGACCGCACCATGTACGCCGCCAAGTACCGCGAGCTGAACTTCCTGCTTTCGGATCGCGTGGGCAGCGAATCCAAGCTGCTCTATGACCGCGATCCTCGCGAGCGTGTGGAAAAGGTTGCCCCATGGTTGACCACTGATTCCGCTACCTACCCGGCCGTTATTGATGGCCACCTGAAGTGGATCGTTGATGGCTACACCACCCTGGACTCCCTGCCGTATTCGCAGCGTGCTTCGCTTTCCGATGCCACCCAGGACGCCCTCAACCCCGATGGCACCACCCAGCGCTTGGTCAATGACCAGGTGGGCTATATCCGCAACTCCGTGAAGGCGACCGTGGATGCCTATGACGGCAGCGTGGATCTTTACGAGTTCGATAAGGAAGACCCCGTGCTCAAGGCATGGGAAGGCGTCTTCCCGGATGTGGTCAAGTCGGAATCTGAAATCTCCGATGAGCTACGCGATCACTTCCGTTACCCAGAGGACATGTTCAAGGTGCAGCGCGACCTGCTAGCGCGCTACCACGTCGATGACCCGAACGTCTTCTTCAATAACGACGCCTTCTGGTCCGTGCCGAACGACCCGACCGCGGAGGAATCCCGTGATCTGAACCAGCCGCCGTACTACGTGATGGCTGCTGATCCGGAAACCGGCGATCCGAGCTTCCAGCTGACCACCTCGTACCGTGGTTTGAACCGTGAGTTCCTGTCCGCGCACATGGCGGTATCTTCCGATCCGGATACCTACGGCGATATCACCGTTCGCGTGCTGCCAACCAATACGCAGACCCAGGGTCCGAAGCAGGCGCAGGACGCCATGATGTCTTCTGACCAGGTTGCCCGAGACCGCACCCTGTGGGAGGGCACCAACGACCTGCACAACGGTAACTTGCTTGCCTTGCCGGTCGGTGGCGGCGAGATCCTCTACCTCGAGCCGATTTATTCGCAGCGCAAGGATCAGGCCTCCGCCTTCCCGAAGCTCCTGCGCGTGCTCGTGTCCTACAAGGGCCGCGTGGGGTATGCACCGACTATCGGTGATGCCCTTGAGCAGGTGGGAATCGACGCAAAGTCCGCGCAAGACATCGAAGAGATTGAGGGCGATTCCGGCGACGATGATGCCGATAAATCCGAAGCCTCTACCGATAAGAAGGACGAGAAGAAGGAGTCTTCTGAGGAATCCACTCCGGCTTCGGCCCCTCGTTCCTCCGATGAAGCAGGCGCTATCGATGACATCAACAAGGCCCTGAAGGGCCTGGAAGATGCCCGCGACGGTTCCTTCGAAGAGTACGGCCGCGCCCTAGATGAGTTGGACAAGGCAGTTGAGTCCTACCAGAAGTCCGAGGGCTAAAACCTCCAACTTCTCGCACTCGAAACTCAGGAAATAAGGCACCTACCCAGGGGATTTGGGTAGGTGCCTTCCTGTCTGTATAGTTACAGAAGTCGCCGGGACAGAGCGAATACATTAAGTATTAACGCACTGTTCAAGCGCAGATGATGGAAGTCATCTCGACGCGGGGTGGAGCAGCTCGGTAGCTCGCTGGGCTCATAACCCAGAGGTCGTAGGTTCGAATCCTGCCCCCGCTACCAACTTCCAAGCCCCTACCAGTAGAAACGCTGGTAGGGGCTTTAGTTATTTCTCTTAAGGAGCACGTCCTGGGACTCAAATCGGGACTTTAGCGATGGCATTTTGTCACTTAAGCCGGTTTGGAAGTGATGCTGCCCTGCTGTGGAAGCTTAAAAATAAACGAAGGATCCTTGCTTCCACAGCAGGACAGCATAACCACTCCGGCGCCATCGAAGAACGCAGGAACAAAGACAAAGTTAATAGAGCGCGAAGATGGCAACCAGCTAGTTAGCACTAGTGATGGAGACGCCCCTTTGGAACTTTCTTTTGAGTTCTCAGATTCCTTTCTTGAAAAGCTTCCAAGCGGACACATTCTAGTACGTCCAGCAGAAGGTGAGGAACCTAGCGCATACATTGAACCTGCCTGGGCCAAAGACGTAGATGGAAACCAGGTAAATACTCATTTTTCAGTTGATGGAGATAAGATAATCCAGCACATCTCGTCGAGCCCTGCCGGCAAGCCGGTTATTTCAGATCCCTATATCCGAGACGTTCATGGCTGGGGAAAGAAAATCGGACAAGAGCTAGTCTTTTCCAAGGACGAGACGAGCGGGATCGTCATAGGAACTGCTTACTGCGCCGGTAAATTAGCAGGAGTTGGCCTAGGCTCTTGGCTAGCCAAAGGTGCGTGCGCAGGCGTTTCCGCAGTAGCAGGTCACGCCACTAATACAGGTCGATGCCTTACCATCCGAGCCCTCGGAGGAAAGTACTCCCCAAACATCGTATTCCCGTATGCAACTCGATGCTAGAATCTAGAATCAAGAAATACAGTTGCGCATTTCACCGTAAGTAGACATGGAAAATAGCCGAGTTCTAGTTTTAATTGGAATCACCCTAATTATTTGGTGCGCGCTATACAGGTACAGAAAAACTACCGCTAAATGGGTTTTATTGCAGCCTCTTTAAATACCTGCCTAGCGTTTGTCCTAGGCCTATCAGGATTTTTAGGTCTAGGACATGATTCCATCGATTTGTTGTCTCTAGTAAACGTATTTTTAAACACGTTTATATTGTTGGCCATAGGCCAGTCCCGCAATCGAAGTAAATCGACCCGCATTAAGGATGTATAAATCGATGTCCCCCGATCGCGACATTAACCCGCGCCAATTTTACTAACACACACCTAGCACCTGTTGCCGCCAAGCCAAGGAGATTCTCTGAAAGTATAGGCTTGGATGCAAGTAATATGATCTTTTATAGTTCCTGATTGTGCCCACATAGATTCCGTCCCAAACCTACCGTGTATCGGGCATTGAAGGTGCTATAGGTATACAAATCGTCGTACTGGTGTAAAGTTGGGTGGAGAGCAGTGAAGACTCAGTTTCTCATTCCCTGATGGCCGCTGCGTGTGGGCGTTGTTAGGCCGTCTCGAAGACCTGGTTGACGATCACCGCGTCCGGGTTCGGTTGCCTGTTGGCAAACATCGCGCCTTGCCCTTTCCGCAATGAGTGCATCGCCTCCATCCCTTTCAACGTCCGATATGCAGATGTCCGGTTCTTAAACGCGCCTTTCGGCCCGAGGATCCGCTTCAGCCGACCATGGTCGCCTTCCAGGATGTTGTTGAGGTATTTCACCTACCGGTGTTCCACTGTTGGCGGGCAGATTCCCTCTGACTTCAACTCGGCGATTGCCCTGGCAAGGCAGGGTGCTTTATCGGCGTTGATCACTCTGAGATACCCGGCTGATGCATTGGATCTGACGGCCTTGGCCAGGAAACACTTCGCTGCAGCCACGTTCTGCTTCGAAGAGAGGTAAAACTCCAAGGTCTGGCCACCGGCGGTGATCGCCCGATAGAGGCAGCACCACCTGCCGCCGATCCGGATATAGGTCCCATCCGCCCGCCAGGAACTGGCCTGCCAGTCAGGTACCTGCCGGTACCACCGTGTTTGCTGGTCCAGCTCAGGCGCGCATTTCTGGACCCAGCGGTAGATCCTGGTGTGATCGACCGGCACGCCCCGCTCGGTCCTCATTTCCTCCAGATCGCGGTAGCTCACCCCGTAGCGGCAGTACCACCCACTGCCCACAGAATGATGCCACGGGAAAAATGACAACCGGAGAAGATACCCATGGCTGTGACTATTTCACGTCGCCCTTCCTACTGCCCCAACTTTGCAACAGCACCTTTGTCTTTCGGGGAAAGGCACGGAGCCTGCTAATAGGCAGTTTTCACCCCGAGGATGTGACCGATCTCCCCGGGGCATCAACCTATGCGTGGGAGTTAATCCAATCAAGGGCAAAATTGGCTTGCATGATTGAAGTGCGGGCGTAGCTTGGAATGGCGGTGGTCGGTGCTGCTGCTTCCCCCGCAAATAGAACTCTGTTACCGGCCTGCGCAGTGCCCCAACCATTATTTAAAGGGGCACCGACCCAGCGAGAAGCGTTTGGCTTTATTTGACCAGGGAAAATTCCTTTGTTGTGTTTGATCCATCCGGGGTCCTCATAGCCACAGGCGCAAACTACCGCTTCGACTCGGTGAGAATTACCCGAAGCATCTTTTAGGTCCACAGCGTTTCGAGCTTGTTCCCCTGATCCCTGGCCGCGAGCTAGGACAAGGCTCCCTGCTTGAAAACCTTCTCGTAGGTTTTTCGCGCCTTGCACAGGCATGGCGGTCACGTAACGATGTATCCAATCTGATATCCCATTGAGGAGAGTCTGCCTTAGGGAGACTTTTAGAGGTGACCAGGTCTGATTGGCTAGGTCCACCATGCGACCGATCATTTTTTCCCATACAGAATAACCATTTTCAGCTAATTCATAGTCCAGCAGAAAACGATCAGTGCCATTCCTGGGGAGGGGCTCCCTAAGACGTCCCGGATACCAGCCGAGGGAGGTGGCGTGCTGAATGGCGTATTGTCTAAAATCCTCTACGCTGCGGGAGTGTGCACGGAACTCCTCTGCTGGTATTTCCTTTGGGGCGCTTAACTGAAGCGAAGTACGTACCCCGGGAAGCTGGCCGCTGGGGCTAAGCATAACTGCCTCCACCCCCTCAAATAACGCTAATCGTGCAGCGTCCACGGCAGAGAGGCCAGTCCCTAAAATACCGATGCGGGAAGTGGGATGGTTTTCTAGCCAGTGTGAAAAACTGGGGTCATAGGGGCTGGGGAAAACTGGGACCGTATCACGGTATGACTGGCAAGATGAAGGGACCCGTGCTGTTTTTCGGCCACCTGTGATGATGACGAAATCGGCTTTAAAGAGCCCGTGACGCGCAGTATGAATGAGGACAGGGGGTGCAGAATCTTCTACACAAATGACCGAATCGAGTACGTACTGAAGACGGTCATCGCAGCTGCCGCTCTCAGAGGGTAGAGCCTGTTGCAGGTAAGATCCGTACTTTTTTCTTGAAGAGAATACAGAACTGGACTCTCGCCTATTGTATCCCAGGAACTCCGCAAAATCATGTGGTTCCTCGACATCCAGCGACATTACTGAAGTACTTGTGTTACATAGCAAGCGTTTATCAACATGGCCAAAAGCAAGGTGCTTCTGAGGAGGTGTCGCGTCAAAAATAGTGAGTTCAATATGCGGGAAAGTAGAAGATACCCGTCGTGCGACCGCTGCAGCAGCGACCCCTGCGCCGATAACAGCAATTCGGGTCGTCATCACGCATCCTTTCCGG
>NZ_JASPIY010000015.1:0-55244 GCF_030232085.1 Corynebacterium sp. MSK073
AAACCGGCTACCGGGCGGCTACCGCCACCCCGGTACCTGGTACCGCCTTACCGGTCCCTAAAACAAGCCCGCGTCAGTCGCGGACTTTAATGCGCAACGCATCGAGAAAAATGACCGGGTAGAACTCGTCTAACTGGCGGTTTTGTCAAACCGCGACCTCATCGAGGACGGCATCGGTGACTGCGGAAATCGTCTCATGGGAATTATCAACCCGCATCGCAGTTGCCATATGGTGCTGGATGTCCACAATTGTCATCCCGCCGGCATACAAGCTGACGATCATGTCATCAACGTCAGTCAAACGCCTAGAACCTTTAGGAACCATGGTCGGTAAGAATGTTCCGAACCGATCTCTAGGGACATCGACGATGGCTGGCCCGTAGTCAAAATCCGCGTTCTTTGGATACGATCCGTTAAGGCGATTGTCTGTTCTAGCAGCAGCTTTAGCACTCCTGTCGCCAGGCTCATAGCCTAGGTGGGCATCCATTTCAGCGTTAAGTCCCCTGGTAATCGACGCCTGCAGCATGCCTCGAACTAGGTCAATAGCTTCCGTGGTGGACGTACCGAGGTCATCAATCAGTTTCGCGATGTCAGGGTTAGCAAGCAGCTTCTTTTCAATCGCATCAATCTTGGCCTTATCAGCCGGATCTCGTCTCGCCACAGTAGTCATCCTGGTCCATCTCCTCATGCAGGTTAGGAACCCGCACACAAACGATCAGACACTCTCTGGTGGAACTAGACTAGGCTCCGTCAGAGCTTGGAATATCGAACCTCGGCCGAGGTGGAAACCGAATTGTGGAAGCAGAACCTGCTACAGGGAATAATAGAATTTAAGGCAAATGTCTAGGAGCAAAATCCGGGGCATTTCAACCCCATCCTGCCGTAGGAAGGCGTAGCAGCTTAAACACCAAAAACGAAACAGCCAACAGGGTAAACCCCAGCTAATCCACCTGCGAGGTCGACAAACTATATAGGAATACACCACCCCATTTTTAGTTTTTTATCGTGTAAAAACGGTTTGACCTGCGGATAATCGTTTAAGGCACCACAGTAAATCCGTTTGTTATTGTTCTGTGATAGGCAAAATAGAATGCCAATTACGGGTCTAGAGCTAACGGGCTTCAGCATTGCTCCCAGCAAGTAGCATTATAATAGGTTGTTCGCCTGTAATTCTCCATGCCACCAAGCTCGGAGTTACAGTAATTCTGCGCCGCTCGCGTGCGACTTTCTTTCTTCAGTAGTGGGAGTGGCGTAGCTGGGCTGGAGTTTTCGTGTGCTTGCTTAGTTGGGTTTCACGTTCATTACTCATAGGTGCAGTATATCACTGCAATAGGTGTAACCCGCTGACTGCGAGGTCACCAGCTTTGATATGGGCCAGGATCCTGTCCTCGTCAAGGTAGATCTGGTGCCCATAGCTGTCATACTTCTCGTCCGAAGCCACACTCACCATGCAGCCGATCTCATCACCATCGTCCATGGCGAGGTACACGACCTGGCTGTGGCCATCCGTGTGTCTTCCGGTGGTGAGTACAGCCTGCTCAATGATGATCTCCAGCTGCCATATTCGCACGGAATCGGGTACGTCGTGGCCTTCTAGTGCTAGTAGATCACGGATATAACGCACTGCCACCTCTGTGAAACGCTTGGATACTGTGAGCAAATCGTCTACTGCGTCGGTGCGGGTTTTGGCGAAAAGGTCGAACATTTTGCTCCTAGTTTTTGGTTGTTGAGAGGGTCGGATGTTATGATCCCACATCCCGATCGTGAAAACAACTAAAGTTCTTATTGTGGCCGCCTATCAGTGTGATATACTGGGTCTTGCAGCAGTATTGATGACATTGCAGCATAACTCTCCAGTTTTCTTTACTAACCCCCTAGGCCGGTGTGACCTAGCGGGTTACTTCTATGCGCAAGCGAGCTCTACATTGCCAGGGCGCAGATACCTTGACGTACCTCGACCTCACGTGGCTGCATGAGCGCTGACATGTAGATTTGTCGGACTAAACTCGTTCACAAACCTTCCGCCCGCCCTAACGGCAAAAGGGTTCCACCTCCTATTAGCGTCAGGGTCTGTTATCCACGGATCGTCATAATAATGGGACTCCGGTACTGATCCGAGCCAGCCAGGTAGCCAGTCGAGACCATACGTGTATGCGCTGATCAGGAAGGAACGCAAGCCTAAATTCTTGTACCTATCACGGTGCTCGTACCGGTATGACTTGGCCTCAACCGGCACATTTTTATTGCACAATGGGTTTTCTGCCATGATTGCGGATTTTTCAAGAACTGACGGCTTCTCCCCAAATGTTGGGACGATCATGACCGTGGTCACATCAACCGCCTACGGTTCCTGCGTTTTTCGAGCCGCCCAGTGATGGTGCCACCTATCGCGGCCTCCGTCGCCCTGTATCGTGACCCTATGTACAGCAGATCTCCCGTGGCGTCGTAGTAGCGGTACAGCCATCCGGTGTGCTGGTCTTCGAGAATACTGGGCACGGGGCTGGTGTAAATATAGGGTTTACCTGGGCGGATATGGCTACTGCTCATCAAGATCAGCCCCCATATCCTCCATAGCCTCCAGCTTCTCTCCACCCTCTAGCCACTGCAACTGCTGAGGGCCAAAGCGGTCGAGGATCTTCTGGCGAGCGGCCTCTTTAGCCTCATCGTCAGCAGCCCCGAGCCACAGGTCTCGACCCTCAGCCCACGCGTCGACCATGGACTCGTCGATGTTTTGACCAGGAAATCCACCAACGCCGAAACGGGAGTATCCAAGCTGTGCGTCCACTGCCACTTCGCCCTCGACACCACCGCGGTTTTTTCCAACTTTGATATGCAAGCTAGTGTCGGAGTCTTCCGGATCACGAGATCGCCAGCACAACAACGCGGCATTGGCATCTTGCTCTAGGGAGGCTGACCCGCGGAAACCGAAAATCGATGGGGTTCCGGACTTGTTAGTGTCACGGTTCATCTGTGAGAGAAGAATCACAACGATTCCCAGGCTTTTGGCGAGTTTCTTGAGCTCACGCGTCACACGACTTAGAGCCTCCAGCTCAGTGAGCCGCGACCCGTTGGTTACTGGCACAAGGCCTGCATAATCTACGACGATGTACTTGATTTTCTCTTTGCGCTGGTAGATACGGGAAACGGCCATGACCTGCTCCAGTGTCAGCGTTTCGTCAAAGACCCAGAACGGTTGTTGGGACAACTTCTGGGCTACGCTCTTTGCCCCCTCTCGTTCCTGCAGGCTAAGCTGCTTTTTTCGCAGTTTTGCGTATGGGATATTGCCGGTCGCGGAAATCAGCTTTTCCGTTAGTTCCGTTACATCCATTTCATACGAGAAGAAGCACCCAGGCACGGACCTAGCGGCATTGCGTCGCATAAAGTCCATGGCGAGCGTCGTCTTACCGGCACCCGGCGCGGCACCTATGACAACAAGATTACCTGGTTTGAGGCCACCAAAAAACAGTTCGTCCAGTGGGGGGATGTGGAACTTAAGGCCACGTGTATCGTCCTCATATGACGCTTCCCACGCGTCCATGGCCTGCGAGGCGTTGTAGCCAGTTTTCTGCTGGTCAGCTTCTGTTTCTTCGACGTCGGAGAGGAGGGTGGCGAGTGTGTCGTCCACTTCGCGAGTGGGGTCTAGTAGGTCTTCGCGTGCTTGTTCGAAGGTTTTTGCGTAGCGTCGGCGTTTCCCCTCGTTGGCTACGATGTCACACAAAGACTGTAACGTTCCGAGGTCAGTGGCCTGCGACGCGTAATCCCGTAGGTGGGCGGGTAGGTGTGCGTGGACGTCGCCGTAGAGCCTGATTACTTGGTCTTCTACGATTTCGGGGCTGGGCGTTACACCATCGGCGTGTAGTTTTTGTACGGTGGCGTAGATATGGCGGTGCAACCCAGGAGATAACATCCACGGTTCGAGTTCTTCGACGAGTGTGTCGAGACAATCAGGCGAGGTGAGTGCTGCTCCGAGGAGTCGCGTTTCGGCTGTGGTGGTGCTGCTGGTTTCTGGTCCGGATTTTTTTAGGGTAGTGGTGGTGTATAGGGAATCGGAGTAGGTGTCAAAAAAGTCTTCGGTGGGGGTGTCCCATGCGTCGTAGAAGTCTTCCATTTTAATTCTCCAATTCAATGTTGCATTTTTAATGCTGGTGTCATATGATGGAGCCGTAGCCAAAACGGTTGTGTGGTGTGACCCGGCTACGACTCCAACAATTCAATTAAGCCCAAGGATTCTTTTCTGGTTCGTCCTTCCCGTTATCAGAATTCTTCTCCTTCTGGGCCTGATCCCACGGATCATTATCATGCGGTTCGATCCCCTCCGGTGGTGTGGACGGATCGATGCTGGTGGCGGTGGTCTTCGGATCACTGGTAGTAGTGGTGTACAGAGACTCCGACTTTGAGGTCGTGGTGGCCTCCGTCTTCGGGCGAGTCTCAACCGCGGGCAGTGGCTTCCCTTGTTCTTTGGAGGCCTTGACCATAGACGCGTTCACGACGCTGACCGCAGGGTTCTTGAGACTAACGCTGACGTCGTCGGCATTAACGGTGATAGACGTGCGTGGGACCCTGTACTGCTCCGGTGTTTTTTCGTCAGTCCATTGGTCAAAGTGCCACGATCCGGACACTGTCACGAGGTCACCTTTTCGCAAGGCGTTGACGATATTGTTCGCCCAGTTACCGCGAGCAAAGGCTGTTACTGCGACCGACGCCGTTTCTTCCCAGGCTGTGGTGTTTCCGTTCTGGTCCCTGACCGGGGAGTTTTCCGTGTAGAAAAGAGTTACTTTGGCGAGCGGACGATCGTCATTCTCTTTTTTGGTCGTGATCAGCTCCGGATCTTTGATTAGGAATCCGGTGAATGCTGCTGATAGACGATTGGACATGGTGTGAATCTCCTTAAAAATGGGGGTGGTGAAAAAATTTAGTGGTGTTACTGGTGGTGATTATAGCGTCACTGTGACAAAATCTGGTCTCCGATCAGTCCGAACATCTCACGATCCCCGCAGTCGTATGGATCGTCCCAAAAACCGTCGTTCTTCTCCGCATACCCCTGTGCATAATATTCATTCGGTGGCGCTAGATCGAACCCGGCGCGGTGGGGGAGTGAGGACCACACGGGTCTCCATTCCCCGTCCTCCCAAACGTCCACGGCAGTGATGGTGGCTCGGTGTCGATAAGCCAGTGTTAGAAAATCTGTTCTACTCTTATCGACCGGGATTGCTAGGCTCAGTGGCTGAACCATTTGCTGCCACGTTGGGGCTCCGCCGTCAGGCCAGTGGTGGTCATAGAAACCGCGCTTTGGGCTGATCAGACCGCGTGTCGCATTGCAACCCAGGAACGCTGGGATTGTCGGCTCGTACTCCTCTTCCCATGTGTCGTCGATGTAGAGTCGCACGGGGCGAAGTAGACACTTTTTCTGGATGATCCACAAGCGTTTCTGCAGGTCCTCGTCGTTTTCGAAAACCAAGAACCCCGTCATCCACTGGCCTGAATCCAACTGCAAGTGCCACTCTGCGGTCCGGTATTTATCCCCGGCTGTGTGTTCAAAATCCCAGGGGGCGGTGCATTTTCCCGGTTGGAGGGCCATGGCGTAGAAACCTTTTCCCTCCACGATATGTTTACGTGCCATACGCAGCTGAGACGCTGATAGCATGGTTTATTCTCCATTCTGATTGATTTAACCCCCTTCTCTGGTACCCGTGTCCACAAGAGTCCTGAAACTCCGTCAGGCGGGACGCTAGGGGTTGATTTTAGACTCTGTAGCCGAGTTGCTCCGACTTACGATCCCGGTGCCACTGGAGCAATTCCTGACGACGCCGGTACTTCGGATCACTCAAAAAGCTCTTCACACGCTCACGAACGTCCCCAAAACGCGGCGGCTTACCAGACCCAGTACCCTCCACCACCAGGGCCTTCAAAGCCTCCTGCCATGCCCACACCGGGTTCGTATCACGCCACACAGCCTCCACCAAAGCCTCGCGCTGCAGCTTCTCCGCAGGACCATCGCCCTCGGGAAGAATTTGCCTGCCCCACTGGGTCTCAATAACCTGCGCAATAAGGGCCACTAGCAGCTCAGACTCTTCCTTGCTCTTCTTAAATTTCGACATTAGTCTTCCTTTCCTGCCTGACGACGAATCGCCCGCTCGATACCGGCCATAAGATCAACCATTTCCTGATCCTTAGCCTCCTTTTTCTTAGCCTTGACCAGCTCTTTCTCCCACTGACCTGTTTTCAAAACACGTTCCAAGCCAGGCCGGAATTTCTCATCACCCTCGAAGTTCTCGGCCACTGCAGCCACGCCTTTCGCGATTTTCTCTGGGTCGTTACCCTCGCTGACCAGCTGAGAATAAATCTCTTTGCAGGTAGAGAGCTTGTCAATGCGGGGATAATCCGATAGGGAGTCCCATGCGGTGTGAAAATTCTCGTCGGAGGTGGTGTCAGGTCGAGAGGATTCCGAAGTTCCAGAATTTTCAGAAGACGAAGAAGAAGACTGGTCTTTATTAGTCTTTAACTTAGTCTTATAGTCTTTATATACATGCACAGAATTTGACCCCATTTGCGCGCAATTTTTGACCGTAGGTGCGTGCAAATTTTGATCGTAGTTACGGTCAGAATCTGTGCGTACAAAATCTGCACGTTCAGAATCTGCACGTTCAGAATCTGCACGCATCCACTTATCAGGATCAGCCTCCACCGTGTATACGGAGATGTACGCATGACCGGATTTCCCACCAGAATGCGCGTACCGAATGACCCCCTTTTCTCTCATGGCATTAGCGTAGCTGCGAACAGTATTGCGGCTGACCTGCAGCGCATTAGCAATATCGTCGTGACTAGCACTAGCCCCAGAGGGGAGGCTGGTTAAGTACAGGAAAACTGCTTTTTCACCGGGGGTCAAGAATCCATCCTGGGCCACAGAGTTGTGGATTTTTACGTAGTTACCTGCTGGAACGTCCTTTACGATTACCTTAGCCACGGTGGGCACCGCCCTTCTTGGCCTGAGCTTCGTGATACTCAGCGATCGGGTACATAGGCCTGCCTGCGTCTTCGTCGTCCTGCACGTACGGGTACAGAGCTCGCCCCAGGGCCTTGATTGCGGCCTCCTCACGTTCGAACAGTCTTGTCAATGTGTTCGATTGGGTGACGGATTTTTGACGAAACTCGCGGGCGTGAGTCAGTGCGTCTTGCAGACACTCATGCATCTGGTGGCGCATAAACGGCGTGACGGCCTTGAAAACGTCGTCAATTGTGTCGAATTGTGGGATTGGTGTGGCGTTCGGGTCTGGAATATCACTCAACCGAGTGAATTTTATAGGTGTAGACATTATGATCCTTCCTATGTGGTGTGGTGTGATTTAGAAGATGGGGGTGCCGAAGCTATCGACCAGGGGCTGGAAGGCGGCGGCGTCGCCTCGTGCCTCTAGTTCTCCAAGCTCGTCAACCATGCTGACGGTGGTAGGCACGGCCCCGACCAATTTTGATTTTGGAGACTGCGGCCAGCTGATGGGCCTGAGACCTAGTTGTTCCTTGAAAACCTTCTCTAGCTGGTTCTTCCAGCCGGGTTTTCCCATTTTGATCCGCGGATACACTTTGACGTGTACCTGCAGGACGAGGCCCGGATTTAGCGTTAGGCCTGTGATGCAGTTGTGGTAGTCATAGTGGAGCTGCACGGGGCGGAGGCCGACTTTCTGGGCCCTGGCCCTCCACGCCCTGGCGTCTGACTCGATCGTCATGCTGCGTCCCCCAAGGGTGTGATCCACTCGTCTACTGCGTGCGGTTCTACGAGGATGATTTTCCCAGCTTCGAAGGCCGGGAGTTTTCCTTCTCGTACTGCGCGGCGGATGGTGGTGGTGGAGATTCCGGTGGCGGCGGAGATCTGGGCTGTGGTGAGCAAAACTGAATCTGGGTATTTTTGCTGCATTAGCTGTGATACTGCCATTGTTTTTCCTTTGCTTTTGTCCCGGCAGGACCTCGGCTTGGAGCATATCCAGGAACGGGTTCTGGAGCTGCGGGGCGGGATCGTCCTGCGGGTCGGAGTCTTCTTCGTCCTCGTCCTGGGTGTCGATGTGGTGCTCCTCGACCATGGCCCAGTAAGCGTCGAAGCCGGTGTCCTCGTCGGCGTACTTGTCTTTCATGCGGAAGCCCTCTTTCACAATCCAGCGATCTCCGTCGCGGTCGTCTGTGACGCACTCCCATTCGTAGGCCTCTGCGACGATTGCGTCCACGTCGTATTCGTCTGCCCATTCTCCGAGGCCCTCGCGGGTGGACCCTGCGATTTCTTCAAGAGATCCGTAGTAGGTGGTGTTGCTCATTTTCCTTTTCCTTTCTGAGCAGTGGTGGATGTGTGGTGTACCGATTCTGGAATGTTTCCTTCCTGATCGGTATGACTCCATAGTACCAAATATTTGTCGTAGTGCAATACCAGAATCACAAAATGTTGACCTTTATTTTTCAGTATGTGTACACTCAATTAATGTGTCGCCCGGTAAGGGTTGATTTTTACACAAATAAAGTATCGCCATATGTGAGGAGTATCACAAATAACTCATGGAAAAACACGTCGGAAACTCACGCCGTCTGGTAAACGGAAGCCGCGAGGTCACGCTGTTACACATCAGACAATTCTGTTACCCCTATCGAGCTGTTACCCAAGAAGATATAGCTTCTGACCTGCACATATCCAGGGCACAGCTCATTAATCGACTCCGCTCAGGGTTCACTGCGGGAGAGGTCATTGAGCTTGCAGAGGTGACCGAGTCGGACCCGGTATCACACCTTGTGTCTTTTGGCTTTATTACAGAAGAGCAGGTCAGCGGGTATGCTAAGAGGAAACGTACCCCCGAACAGGGGGTAGATATTCGTCTGGCCGATGCCTACGCCTCAAAAATCACTACCGCCGCGGTGAAACTCTCCAATGTTTTGCGTGGCTTGGACCCCGACGCTGACCATTTTGACGAACCGTTCTAAGGGCGACAATTGGCTTCTATCAGCGAATACAAAACCAAAAATGGACTCCGGTACCGCGTGTTGTGGCGTGATCCGGAGAGTCAGAAACAGCGTACAAAGCGGGGTTTTTCTAGCGCACGATCCGCACAAGTGTGGGCCGCGAAAATGCTTGTTGACCAGGTGGAAGGCTCGTGGGTGGACCCGCAGAGGGGCAGGACTCCTATGTCTACCATCATTGCTGCGTGGCACGAGGCCAAGTCCTTATCTTGGGCTGAGTCTTCTGCTCGTAGCAACGGCACGTACATCCGACACCGGATCACCCCGCGGTGGGGGAACTCGGCTGTGGGGAAAATCAGCAGGTCAGGTGTGCAGGAGTGGGTGAATTCCCTGTATGCGGAGGACGGGTTATCCGGAAAAACTGTACGGATTATTTATGGACTATTTTCCGCGATCCTGGAGTACGCCGTTCAAGAAGGGTATATCCCCAAATCACCCTGCCAGGGGATTGTGCTGCCCAAGAAAAACCCTCCCCGAAAAGTGTATTTGACCGTTTCCCAGGTTAAACGGCTCGCTGACGAGTGTTCTCGGCACGGGGATGCGGTTCGAGTATTAGCCACCACAGGGCTGCGTTTCGGTGAGCTGGCTGGCCTTACCCCTGAGGACGTCAGTTTTAATACTCGCAGGCTGGTTGTCCGGCGTTCTGCCACTACCGTGGGTGGGAAAATCGTCGTCGGTCCACCAAAAACACGCAAAACCCGTGCTGTGGCGTTTTCTGATGTGGTGGCCGACGATCTTAGGGCACGTGTAGCAGCTGTGGGACCAGGGGAGTATCTTTTCCACAGCCCTGGAGACCCGACTACTCCCATGCGTCTTCCGAGCTCAGGATCATGGTTCACGGAGGCTGTGGCGCGTCTACAGGCCGAAGACCCGTCGTTCCCACACATCACCCCACATGGACTCCGGCACACCGCGGCGTCTCTACTGATTAGTGCGGGGGCAACCGTTTTGGTGGTGAGCCGTCAGTTGGGGCACGAGGACGCGGCTATGACACTAAATACTTATGCTGACCTCTTTGACGATGATTTAGGGTCTGTGTCTGCGAAAATGTCTGATTTGTGGGCCTGATTCCGTGACAACATCTGACAACATTTTCTGATCGCAATGATCGTTATGATCGCAATGACTGCTGTTTCGTAACAAGAAAAAACAACCCTCTACCAGGAGGTTCCCGGTCAGAGGGTTGTTACGAAAAGTGCCCCTGGTGAGACTCGAACTCACACTGGACGGGTTTTGAATCCGTTGCCTCTGCCAATTGGGCTACAGGGGCAATCAAAAGCGAGCGCCTTTGACTGTTGGAAATACTAGCGCAGGGGTTGGCGCAATTCCTAATTGGGGTCCCTTTCCGGTGAAAAGGCCTGCTCAAGACGGTGGGGTTGGGCGGGGTATCGCCGTGTCCATTGTGTTGCCTAATATGGGGCAGGTGACTTCCAATAAGACCCGCCTTTTGCTCATTGACGGCCATTCGATGGCATTTCGTGCCTTTTATGCCCTGCCGGTGGAAAACTTTTCTACCTCCGGCGGCCAGCACACCAACGCCGTGTATGGCTTTTTATCCATGCTGTCCAATATCGTCTCTGAGGAAAGGCCGGATGCTATCGCGGTGGCCTTTGACGTCGGCCGGAAGACTTTCCGTACGGAGATGTTCCCGGAATATAAGGCGCAGCGAGAGGCCGCGCCGGAAGAATTTAAGGGCCAAGTAGACATCATTCGCGATACCTTGGAGACCTTGGGCATTACGACGCTCTCGCGTGAAAATTACGAGGCCGACGATATTTTGGCCACCCTGGCAACCCAAGCGCAGGGCTACGAGACGCTGATTGTCACCGGTGACCGCGATTACCTGCAGTTGGTTACGGATTCGACCACGGTGCTCTATCCCATGAAGGGCGTATCCACGCTGCACCGGTTTACGCCGGAAGCCGTCGAGGATAAATACGGGCTGACCCCCGCACAGTATCCCGACTTTGCTGCCTTGCGCGGCGATCCTTCCGATAACCTTCCCGGCATTCCCAAGGTGGGAGAAAAGACCGCCACCAAGTGGATAGTCAAGTATGGAGACTTGGCTTCGCTGGTAGAGCACGCCGAGGAAATCAATGGCGTGGTGGGAAATAACTTCCGCGAACGCATCGAGCAGGTGCAGATGAACCGGAAGCTCACCCAGATGATTACAGATATGGACTTAGACGTCGGCCCAGACGATCTGGCATTCAGAGAAGCCAAGGTTGCCGATGTTGCCGCGAAGTTCGATGAGCTGGAGTTCGGCACCAACCTGCGCGATCGTGTCTTAGCGGCCATTCCCAACGATGGCGCAGAGGCTGCTGAGCAATCCGCGGATGCCCCAGATGTCGAGCTCACCATCGATGACGCCTCGCTGAGCGAATGGTTACCTGGTCGCGAGCACGTAGCCGTGTATGTGCAGGGCGCGGGCACCCCGGGTCAGGGTGATGCCTCTGCCATCGCTTTGGTGGACCGTGAGCACCACGGCCTGCAGGTGGAACTCGGGGACCTATCCGCCGATGAGGAAAAGGCCTTGGTCCAATGGCTAGAATCGCCGGCCCCCAAGTATTTCCACGCCGCGAAGGCCGCGTTCCACATGTTGGCAGGGCGCGGCATCGAGCTTAACGGGCTTGCACACGATACGGCCTTGGCGGCGTATATCCTGCGCCCAGGCCAGCGCACCTACGAGCTTTCCGATGTCTACCAGCGCCACCTTCAAAAGTCCCTCGGCGCCGCCTCGGATCAGATGTCGCTGCTGGATAACTCCTCTCTGGTAGATCAGGCAGCAGCGATCATGGAGCTGGCGGAAAAACTTACTACGGAACTGCAGGACATCGACTCTTTCGAGTTGTACACCGACCTGGAACTGCCGCTGGTGACCATCCTGGCGCGCATGGAGGCTACGGGTATCGCGGTCGATGTAGACATTTTGGAAACCCAAAAGGATGCCTTTGTGGAGCAGGTCGCGGAACAAGAACGCTCCGCGCGCGAGCTTGCTGGCGATGACAAGCTCAACTTGAATTCGCCCAAGCAGCTGCAGAACGTACTTTTTGAGACCTTCGATATGCCCAAGACGAAAAAGACGAAGACGGGCTACTCCACGGCCGCGAAGGAAATCGAGCAGCTGGCCATCAAGCACCCGCACCCGTTCTTGGATCACCTTTTGGCCCACCGCGAGTACCAAAAGATGAAGACCACGCTCGAGGGCCTCATCAAGACCGTTCAGCCGGATGGCCGCATCCACACCACTTTTAACCAGACGGTGACTTCGACGGGGCGTTTGTCCTCGACGGAGCCCAACCTGCAAAACATCCCGGTGCGCACGGAGGCCGGTCGCCAAATTCGCTCGGCGTTTATCGTGGGAGAGGGCTTTGAGCAGCTAATGACCGCGGACTACTCGCAGATTGAAATGCGCGTTATGGCGCACCTCTCTGCCGATCCCGGGTTGATTGAGGCCTACAAGGCCGGCGAGGACTTGCACAATTTCGTTGGTTCTAGGGTCTTCGATGTGCCCGTTGACCAGGTGACCCCTGAGCTGCGCCGCCGGGTAAAGGCCATGTCTTATGGCTTGGTCTACGGTCTGTCCGCATTTGGACTTTCGCAGCAGCTGGGAATCCCGGCGGGCGAAGCCAAGTCCATTATGGAAAGCTACTTCGAGCGCTTTGGCGGCGTGAAGAAATACCTGGATGATGTCGTGGAGCAAGCCCGCAAGGATGGTTATACGGCCACGCTCTTTGGTCGCCGCCGCTACCTGCCAGAGCTCAACTCCGATAACCGGCTGGCCCGCGAAAACGCGGAACGCGCTGCGCTCAATGCCCCAATCCAGGGAACGGCCGCAGATATCATTAAGGTCGCGATGATTCGCGTGGACCGCGCGTTGCGCGATATGAAATCCCGTGTATTGCTCCAGGTGCACGATGAATTGGTGGTGGAGGTCGCCCCCGGTGAGGCCGATCAAGTCCGCGAGATTCTTGAGCGCGAGATGGATTCTGCCATCGAGCTGAATGTGCCACTCGAGGTCTCTGCTGGTGCCGGCACGGATTGGGACGCCGCGGCCCACTAGTTCGATGATGATGCTTAACCGGCGTGAGCGCGCCCGCATGCGCTTGGCCGCCCAGGGGCTTACGGCCCTGCGCTGGCACACCGCCGCAGAGGCAGTGCGCGCCTTTGGCGTCATGCAGGGCCAGGACCTGCATTCGGTGCGCCGGTCCTTGGCACTGCGTGCACCGAATGAATCGGATAACTCCGAGATCGTGCGCGGCTATGCGATGCGCAATACGTTGTTCGCCGCCTCCGTCAAGGATATGGGCTGGATAACTGAACTGTGCGCAAAGCCTCGCAAGGGAGATGCCGCGGTACGGGAAGCCGTGCTGCAGCTTATCGATGCCCCATTAACGCGCGCAGAATTGAAATCACGCGCCGCCCAAGCCTTGCCCGAGTTGCCTTTCTGGCACGTAGTACGTATTAGCATGGAAAGCGGGCATGCGTGTTATGCGGGCGAAGAACAGCTCATTACTCCGGTCGAGCTAGACGGCATGGAGGCCCTTTTTAATGGCGACTCGGTGGCCGCCACGACGGAATTGATGACGCGCTATTTTCGCACCCATGGGCCGGCGACTGTGCAGGACTTTGCGTGGTGGTGCAAGCTGCCCCAAAGACTTATTCGTCCCGCAGCCGAGAAGTTGCCTGATGACCTTATCCGGATAGGAAGGGAAGGCGAGGAGCTGGTCTCTGCAGAGGTCCTAGATCTACCAGAGGTGAAAAAGAAGAAATCGGTGCTGCTTTTAGGCGCCTTTGATGAGTATATCCTGGGCTACCAAGATCGGCTTTTTGCCATGTCAGCGGATATGCACCATGCTCTCGTTCCCGGGAACCAGGGCATTTTCCGCCGCGCCATCGTTATCGACGGCCAAGTGCGCGGCATGTGGAATAAACAGGGGATTGAGGACTGGGGGATTCCCGCTTACGCAGCAGGCCGCGTGGAACGCCAGTGGAAGGAGTGCTGAGAAGTGCGTGAGGCAGAAGAGGATTTTAAAGTAATTTCATGGAGTTTCTCGGAAAACGTATTACGTGGAAGTCTCACCCCTACACCTTGCGCTTTTTTGAGACTACGTGGGCAGCCATGGTCGCATACCCGGCGGGACAGATTGCTGAGAGCGGCTTAAAAGAAGCGGTAAGCAGCGATACATCCGACTTCATATTCTATGCGGTTATAACTTTTGGGTTTTTCCTTTCTGCTGGCAACGCCGCCAGGGAAGGCGAGAACCCGTGGCGCTACCGAATACAGGCGGCCGGTGTAATGATCGCGGTAACTGTCATTGCCGTGGCCTTCCCATATTCGTGGGTATTTGCGCTCATTACTATTGCTGCCGTGGTGTACTACCTCTCGCCGCGCATCGCGGTGGAATCTTGCTGAGGCCGCTTTTCCACTAGGCAGCCGGCCAAGAGGTCAAAGGGCGTTTGGCCGATGGCTAAAACCGAAAGGCCTAAAATTGCAAGGATAATGCCGTCGATGCCCCAGCCGGTAAGCGTCAGGGGCGTGAGCAGCAGCCACGAATTGCGCAGGCAGGCGGTGACAAACGGCGAGCGGGCCGGGATAATTTCTAACTGCATCGACCATTTGCCCAGCGAGGTAGACTTCTTCGTCTCCCACCCACACGCGGTAGATATAAAAGGCCACGGCGAGAGCGACCGCCTCGTAGATTTCTTCGGGGCGGCCGGATAAGGGGGTACTGGCAAGAGCATTAATCAGCCACCGCACCACGGTGACGATGGCGGCGACGAGAAAGGCGTCGATCCACCATGCCACAGCACGGCGCAGGGCAATTCCCAGTCTTTCGGCAATCATGTTGTCCACGTTAGCTGTAGGCGTGGCAGATGAAAATCATGCTGCCTGGGAAAATCTCCCCGCGTTGCGGGGACCACTGACCCCAGGTGGTTTCTAAGCCTTCGGGCCATTCCGGTTCTATGATGTCCTCGATGAGAAACGGGCCGCGACCTTGAAGCGCGCGGAACCAATCGCTGATGGTGCGGTGAAATTCGGCGTAGGTGAGCGTCCCGGTGGAATCGTGTTCCAGGTAGGCGCGGTCGAAGTAGCTGATCTCTGCGGTAAGGCTGGTGGGATCGTCGGGGAAGATCCAGCGCATTGGGTGGGTCACGGAGAAGACGAAGCGCCCGCCTGGGTGTACAACGCGGGCAACTTCCGCGAGCGCGGCATCAAGATCGGCGAGGAAGGGGAATGCACCGAAGGCGGAAAACGCCACGTCAAAGGAATCGGTGGCGTAGGGAAGTGCCAGTGCATCGGCTTGGGTGAGTGCCAGACCAGGTTCTGCGTGGGCGAGCATGCCGCGGGAAATATCGCAGCCGGTGACAAATCGGGCGCGGGTGCTGAGCCATTGGGTGCAGGCGGCAGACCCGCAGCCGATTTCGAGGACGGCGGCGGAGGAGACATCGCCAAGCAGCTGCGCATCGGCCTCGTGCAGCATTTCTGGGCACCAATAAAAAGAGGAAAGGTACTCGGGGTGCTCGGCATGGTAAGAGACCGCATCATCATCCCAGTGGGATTGATTGGCGTGAGAGGGTGAAGTCACTGGGGTGGGTTACCTTTCTGATTGGCGTGCAATATTTGCCGTATAAGCTGGACAGATGTAGGCTTTTACAAGCATGTCTATGCCACGGGTTGTTGCAGGCTATTGTAGGAAAGCTTGGGGCAATCACGCGGCGGGATCGAATGTGGCCTCTATCTCCTGTATTTGTGCAGCGCAGATGGGCTTTTAATTCGAGAGACACGCAGTTGTCCACGAACGATTTCCTACATTTATTCGGAGCATTTTTACAATATGCCATCTTCTACTACCCCTCAGGTTGCGATCAACGATATCGGAACCGCAGAGGACTTCCTCGCAGCTGTAGACGCCACCATCAAGTACTTCAACGATGGTGACATTGTCGGGGGTACCGTCGTCAAGGTTGACCACGACGAGGTACTGCTGGACATCGGATACAAGACCGAAGGCGTTATCCCTTCCCGCGAGCTGTCCATCAAGCACGACGTCAACCCCGACGAAGTTGTCGAGGTCGGCGATGAGGTTGACGCGCTTGTCCTGACCAAGGAGGACAAGGAAGGCCGCCTGATCCTGTCCAAGAAGCGCGCACAGTACGAACGTGCTTGGGGCGCCATCGAGGAGCTGCAGGCCAAGGAAGAGCCGGTTACCGGTACCGTCATCGAGGTTGTCAAGGGCGGCCTCATCCTGGACATCGGCCTGCGCGGCTTCCTGCCTGCTTCCCTCGTTGAGATGCGTCGCGTCCGCGACCTAGAACCCTACATTGGCCAGGAGCTGGAAGCTAAGATCATCGAGCTGGACAAGCAGCGCAATAACGTTGTCCTGTCCCGTCGCGCATACCTGGAGCAGACCCAGTCCGAGGTCCGTTCCGAGTTCCTGCACCAGCTGCAGAAGGGTCAGGTCCGCAAGGGCGTTGTCTCTTCCATCGTCAACTTCGGCGCCTTCGTCGATCTTGGCGGCGTCGACGGCCTGGTTCACGTTTCCGAGCTGTCCTGGAAGCACATCGACCACCCATCCGAGGTTGTCACCGTTGGTGACGAGGTAACCGTTGAGGTTCTGGACGTTGATCTGGACCGCGAGCGCGTTTCCCTGTCCCTGAAGGCAACCCAGGAAGACCCATGGCGCGTCTTCGCCCGCACCCACGCTGTGGGCCAGATTGTGCCGGGCAAGGTCACCAAGCTGGTTCCGTTCGGTGCGTTCGTTCGCGTCGAGGAAGGCATCGAGGGCCTGGTTCACATCTCCGAGCTGGCTCAGCGCCACGTCGAGGTTCCGGACCAGGTTGTCACCGTTGGCCAGGAAGTTATGGTCAAGGTCATCGACATCGACCTCGAGCGTCGTCGTATCTCCTTGTCCGTCAAGCAGGCTGACGAGGACTACTCCGAAGAGTTCGATCCGTCCAAGTACGGCATGGCTGACTCCTACGACGAGCAGGGCAACTACGTGTTCCCAGAAGGCTTCGACCCGGACACCAACGAGTGGAAGGAAGGCTTCGACGAGCAGCGTCAGGCTTGGGAAGCACGCTACGCAGAGTCCGAGCGCCGCTTCAACCTGCACACCGCTCAGATCGAACGCAACCGCGCTGCCGCCGCAGAGGCCGCGGAGTCCGCTGAAGCATCCTCCAACTACTCGTCTGACTCCTCCGATGCAGCTCCGGCATCGGAGACTCAGGCAGAGTCCGGTGGATCCTTGGCTTCTGACGAGCAGCTCGCTGCACTGCGCGACAAGCTCGCCGGCAACTAAGACGCCTTTGGAACTTGGGGTGATATAACCCCTAACTCCACGCAGCTGCACTAGCCGCGTCCTTCTCCTTTTGGGAGACAGGACGCGGCTTTGTGAGTTTTATGACAGTATATGCAAACGATTGCCCGTTATTTTTCGTTTGCGGGTTCTTGACCTGCGGAGAAGTGACTGGGCCTCCAGAAAAGACAACTACCCCCACTAAAGGCCACTGAATTGGGCTTTTGTTTGTGTTGTCTCTCACTTATAATCCGAGTGTGACGTAATAGCCAGTTGAGTACTGACTATTGTTTTGTCTTTATGCAAGGAGTTGAAGTGGCATCTGTTAAGGACACTTCCACACACATCATCGATAGCTTGGGCGGCGCCGATAACATCACGTCGCTCACGCACTGCGCGACGCGCCTGCGTTTTCAACTCGCTGATGTGGGGAAAGTAGATCAGGAAAAGCTAGAAAGCGATACGGCCGTTCTCGGTTCCGTCACGCAGGGTACGCATGGCTACCAAGTGGTCATGGGTGGCGGCGTGGCCAACTACTACGGCGAAATCATCAAGGACCCTGGGGTAAACCCGCCGGATGAGGAGGGCTCCTCATCCAAGAAGAACTACGATGGTGTGCGCGGTAAGTACGATTGGATCGACTACTGCTTCGAGTTTCTCTCTGATACCTTCCGCCCGATTCTGTGGGCGCTGCTTGGTGCCTCCCTCATCATCACGCTGCTGGTGCTGGCGGATACCATTGGCATCCAAGACTTCCGCGCGCCGTTGGAAGAACAGCCTGAGGGCTACCGCTTGGCCCACGCGATGTTCCAATCGGTCTTCTACTTCCTGCCGGTGATGGTGGGTGCCACCGCCGCGCAGAAGCTAGGTGCGAATATGTGGGTCTCGGCCGCAATTCCTGCCGCACTGCTGACACCGGAATTCATGTCCCTGGGTGAACAGGGCGATACCGTGAACGTCTTCGGCCTGCCGCTGGTGATTAACTCTTACGGCTCCCAGGTATTCCCCCCGATTTTGGCCGCTATCGGCCTGTTCTGGGTGGAAAAGGGTCTGAAGAAGGTCATCCCGAGCGCCGTACACATGGTCTTCGTGCCATTCTTCTCGCTGCTCATCATGATTCCGGCCACGGCCTTTTTGCTCGGCCCATTCGGCATCGGCGTGGGCAACGGCATCTCCTGGGTACTGTTCCAGATCAATGACTTCTCGCCGTTCATCTTGGCCATTGTCATTCCGCTGCTGTACCCATTCCTGGTGCCCATGGGCCTGCACTGGCCGCTCAACGTGATCATGATTCAAAACATCACGACCTACGGCTACGACTTTATCCAGGGCCCGATGGGTGCGTGGAACTTTGCCTGCTTCGGTGTCACCGGCGCCGTGATGGTCATCTCCATGAGGGAGAAGAACAACTCCATGCGCCAGGTTTCCGTCGGTGCATTCGCAGCCGGCATGCTCGGCGGTATTTCGGAGCCGTCCCTCTACGGTATCTTGCTCCGCTTCCGCCGCACCTACTACCGCCTGCTGCCGGGTTGTGCCATTGGTGGTGCAGTGATGGGGCTATTCGATGTCCGCGCTAACGCCTTCGTCTTCACCTCCATCTTGACCACCCCAGCCATGACCCCGCAGGTGGGCTACATCATCGGCATCGCCGTGGCATTCTTCACCTCCTTCTCCCTCACGCTGCTGTTTGGCTACCGCACCGCAGAGGAAAAGCAGGCCGACCTCGAGCGCATCGCCCGCGAAAATAACGAGACTGTGGAAGAGGTCGCTAGCCGCTCCGAGTCCCGCATCATCGGAGGATCCGATGATGAGTCGGACGGTTCTGACAATGCACAGGCTGCAGGGGTTGCGTCCGCCACCGGGATCGCCACCAAGGAAGCAGAACAGGCAACCATCAAGCTGGACTCTCCTCTGGAGGGTGAGGCCGTGGACCTGTCCGAGGTACCCGATCCCATCTTCGCCGGCGCGAAGCTTGGGCCAGGCGCTGCAGTGAAGCCAACCGGCAATACCGTCTACGCGCCTGCCGATGGCACCGTGCTCACCGTCCAAAAGTCCGGCCACGCGATCGGTCTGAACCTGGATAACGGCGTACAGCTGCTCATCCACGTTGGCCTGGATACCGTGGAACTCGGCGGCGAGGGCTTTGATGTCCACGTGGAAAAGAAACAGCGCGTTTCCGCTGGCGATAAGCTCATCAGCTTTGACGCAGACTTCATCAAGTCCAAGGACTACAACCTGATTACCCCGGTCGTTGTTACCAACGCCAAGAAATTTGGTTCCGTGAGCGGCACTACCGGCGCTGTCACCCCAAGCGATGAACTCTTGCAGATTCATCCAAAGCCGGAAGAAGAACTCGAGTCCTAATAGACACGCGTAAATTCCGTACCAAGGAGCCCAGGCAGTCGTGCCGGGCTCCTTTTCGCGTACCCTGGTACCTTATGAAGCTAATCGGATTAACCGGGGGAATTGGCAGCGGGAAATCTACGGTAGCGAAGCTGTGCGCCCGGCGCGGCTGGCGGGTGGTGGACGCAGATCGCATAGCGAGGGACATCGTCAAGCCTGGCCAACCGGCATTGGCCGAGCTAGCGGAGAAATTCGGCGAGGACATCCTGCAGGAAGACGGCAGCCTCGACCGCAAGGAACTCGCTCGCCGGGCCTTCGTGGACAAGGAGCATACCGAGCTCCTCAATTCGATTACGCACCCGCGCATCCAAGAAGAGACCCAGCGGCAATTTGCCGCCGCGCGCGAAGAGGGCGTTGATTTTACGGTCTATGACATGCCGCTGCTGGTGGATAATGGGCTCGACGGGGATATGGATTTTGTCATCGTCGTGGACGTGGACCCAGAAGAGCGGGTGCGGCGCCTCGTGGATTTCCGCGGACTCGATGAGGAAGACGCGCGCAAAAGGATTAACGCCCAGATTTCTGATGAGAAGCGGCTCGCGGCAGCAAGCCATGTCATAGACAATAACGGCACGCAGGAACAACTGGCCGAGCACGCAGCGGCGGTCTGCGATGAGATCGAGGCGGCGTCTTCTTAACCTTAACCTTTTTGGTAGGTAGCGTTAACGCATTTTCCTATTAATGTTTACTTTTGGCTCCTACACTACTTGAGCGTGGGAACTTGGGGCACTGGACCATTCGATAATCACGCGGCGCGAGACGTACTCGATAGCCTGCGGGATGGTTCTTTTGATCTCCGGCACTTTCAGCGATCGTGCGGCACGGGGGTGCTCGATTCCGATGAAGCCGAAGCGGTCATAGCATTAGGTGCACTGACGAAGCTGCCTGCCGATGGCCTGCCAGACGGCGTAGCCCCACGGGATCTTACGTCCCTGTACACCCCGCAATCTAAGGCATGGCTGCGCCGGCGCATCAACCAAGCGATGTGCTCTGAGTCCTCGTCGGTCTACGCGCTCTGGGAACCAACGGGGGAGCTGAACCAGTGGCTGCACACCGCCCAGGCCGCGCTGCCGTGAAATGGCTAGCAGGAGCGTCCAAGCAGTAGAATAGCGGGCATGGCTTTTGCTGCTGAACATCCCCTTATTCCAAACTCTGAACACCGCGTCGTCGGCGAGGTAGAACGCACCCCCGGCAAGTTTCAGGTCGTTTCTGATTATGAACCCGCAGGTGACCAGCCTGCGGCCATCAAGGAACTTGATGAGCGCCTCAACCGTGACGAGCGCGACGTTGTGCTCATGGGCGCAACCGGTACGGGTAAGTCCGCGACGGCCGCGTGGTTGATTGAAAAGCAGCAGCGACCCACGCTCGTCATGGCGCCCAATAAGACCTTGGCCGCGCAGCTGGCCAATGAGCTGCGCCAATTATTGCCCAATAACGCGGTGGAATATTTCGTCTCCTATTACGACTACTACCAGCCAGAAGCCTATATCGCGCAGACCGATACCTATATTGAAAAAGACTCCTCCATCAATGAGGACGTCGAGCGCCTGCGCCACTCGGCCACCTCTGGATTGCTCTCGCGGCGCGATGTCGTGGTGGTCTCCTCGGTCTCGTGCATCTACGGCCTGGGTACCCCGCAATCCTATTTGGATCGCTCGGTCATTATCGCCGTCGACGAGGAGCTCGATAGGGACCGTTTCCTCCGGCTTTTGGTGGATATCCAATATGAGCGCAACGATGTGGGCTTTACCCGCGGTACCTTCCGCGTCAAGGGCGATACGGTCGATATCATTCCGGCGTACGAGGAGCGCGCGGTGCGCATTGAGTTTTTCGGCGATGATATCGACTCGCTGTACTATATCCACCCGGTAACCGGTGACGTTATCGAACAGGTCGATGAAGTGCGCATTTTCCCCGCCACGCACTACGTGGCCGGCCCAGAGCGGATGGAAAAGGCCGTGGCCGATATCAAGGAAGAGTTGGCTGAGCGCCTCGAGGATCTAGAAAACCGCGGCAAGCTCCTAGAAGCACAGCGGCTGCGCATGCGCACGGAATATGACCTAGAGATGATCGAGCAGGTGGGGTTCTGTTCCGGCATTGAGAACTACTCCCGCCACGTGGATGGCCGCCCGGCGGGGTCCGCGCCAGCCACGCTCTTGGACTATTTCCCAGAGGATTTTCTTACCATCATCGATGAGTCCCACGTGACCGTGCCACAGATAGGCGGCATGTACGAAGGCGATATGTCGCGCAAGCGAAACCTGGTGGAATTTGGCTTCCGCCTGCCATCCGCGGTGGACAACCGGCCTCTGACCTTCGATGAGTTTGAAGAGCGCGTTGGTCAAACCGTCTATATGTCCGCCACCCCTGGCGATTTCGAAATGACCTCCTCCGGCGGCGAGTTTGTCGAGCAGGTCATTCGCCCGACCGGCCTGGTCGATCCTAAGGTGACGGTGAAGCCCACAAAGGGCCAGATTGATGACCTTATTGATGAGATCCGCGGCCGCATCGCCTCTCAGGAGCGCGTATTGGTCACCACCTTGACCAAGCGCATGGCAGAAGACCTGACGGATTACCTCTTGGAGCAGGGGATTAAGGTCCGCTACCTGCACTCGGATATCGATACGCTGCAGCGCGTGGAGCTGCTGCGCCAATTGCGCCAGGGCGAATTCGACGTGCTCGTGGGCATCAACCTCTTGCGCGAGGGCTTGGACTTGCCCGAGGTCTCGCTCGTGGCCATCCTCGATGCGGATAAGGAAGGCTTCTTGCGCTCGACGACGTCGCTCATCCAGACCATTGGCCGCGCCGCGCGTAACGTATCGGGCGAGGTCATCATGTACGCGGATAAAATCACCGACTCGATGCAAGAAGCCATCGATGAAACGGAGCGCCGCCGCGAGAAGCAGATTGCCTATAACAAGGAACACGGTGTGGATCCGCAGCCGCTGCGCAAGAAGATCGCGGATATCTTGGACCAGGTCTATGAGAACAATGGGGAGGAGACCGCCGAGTCGGATCCTTCAGCGGTGGTGGAAAAGCGCGACGTGTCCAGCATGGCCACCGATGAGGTTGAGGCGCTCATCAATGACCTGCAGGCACAGATGGGCGCTGCCGCGCGCGAACTGAAATTCGAGTTGGCCGGCCGGCTGCGCGATGAGATTGCGGATTTGAAGAAAGAACTGCGCGGGCTGAAGGAAGCCGGAATCTAGCGGCGTGCGCGCCGTCCTGGTAACGCTCTCCCCCTAAAAGTGCGCACTACTGCAACGATCGGCTTATTGGTCCGGCGTCCTGACTATACTGGGGGCGACTAAAAGCCGGTTCAATGTGCCGACCTAGTACTTCACCAGCAAGGAGAATCATGCTTTCGTATCACACCATCGCCGTCGGTACCGATGGCTCTGAAACTTCCCTGCGCGCCGTGCGCTCGGCGGCATCCATGGCGCGGGCATACGATGCCAAGCTCATTATCGTCTCCGCAGCCTATAACCATTCTGGGTCCATGCTCGGCGCCCCCAGCGGTGAGGGCTCCAGGCTACCGGTGGTCAGCG
Organism: Corynebacterium sp. MSK073; assembly: GCF_030232085.1. Lineage (NCBI taxonomy): Bacteria > Bacillati > Actinomycetota > Actinomycetes > Mycobacteriales > Corynebacteriaceae > Corynebacterium > Corynebacterium sp. MSK073. Next base: position 23,246 of record NZ_JASPIY010000015.1, read on the forward strand.
AAGAAATGGCCGATACCTACCTCACGAACGCGCAGCGGATTGCTGAGTCCGAAGGGGCGGAAAACATTGAGGTGGTCACCACCCCCGGTGACCCCGTCAACGCCTTAATCGAGGTCACGGAGAAATACGACGTTGAGCTCCTAGTCGTGGGCAATCGCGGCGTTAATTCCATGCGCGGGCGCGTTTTTGGCTCGGTGCCAACGGAACTTACCCATAAATCCAAGGTGGATGTCGTGGTGGTTAACACGAGTGAAAAACGTTAATCACTTTTCATTGTTAGACTTGCAGTAACGCCAAGTTGGCACACTAGAATAGTTAGGGTACACACCCACAAAGAAAGGTCATCATGAGCGACTACAGCACGATTGTTGTCGGTACTGACGGTTCCAAGTCCTCCCTCCTCGCCGTGGAGCGAGCAGCCAAGATTGCCGCTGCATTCGATGCCACGCTGATCATCGGTTGTGCTTACTACGAGAATCAAGAGCAGGCTTCGAAGACCTTGCGTCAGGATTCCGTCACTATTCTTGGTGATGAGAAAGCCGAAGCCAACCTGCAGGCAGGCAAGGAAGAAGCGGAAAAGCACGGTGTTTCCAAGGTAGAAACCGCCGTCCGCCCTGGCACGCCGGTGCAAGCCCTGATGTCCATTGTCAATGACAATGATGCAGACCTGCTCATCGTTGGTAACCGCGGCATTAATTCCCTGACCGGCCGTCTGCTCGGCTCGGTGCCAGCGGATGTGGCGCGTCAGTCCGATTGTGACGTCATGATTGTTCACACCGTCAATTAATCTAGGCTTTCGCCTGACCGGCTTTCGCCTTACCCACCGCGGCGAGTCCACCTCTGGATTCGCGCGGTGGGTTTTGTGATCCCAGCGGGCTAAAGCACGCCGGCAGTATCTCCTACAAGGGTCAGCGTTTGCGTGGCCCGGGTGATGCAGACGTACAGATTCTGCAGCCCCTGCGGGGAGGCATCGACAATCTCGCGCGGGTGAAGCACGATAACGTGGTCGAATTCGAGGCCCTTAACTGCTTCGGCGTTCGTGGAATCAATGACCGCGGTCAGGCGGCCATCGTCCTCGGTGGTAATGCCGGGGGTGAAGTCGGCATCGGCAAGCCGGCGCACCGGCTCGCCATCGCGGATGGCAATGGCCGGGGTGGCATCCGGATCGATGGAGGCCAACAGGCCATTGGCAAGCTCGGTAATGGGCTCGGGCGTGCGGTAATTGACGGTAAGGAGGTGGTGGCGGAAGCGCTGGGCGATGAACGGTTCCAGGTCCTCGCCCCAGTCATCCACGCCGGCAGGGGAGCCCGTCTGCGAGGTATCGCCAACCAACGTCATCCACCGGGACGGGCAGCGGCGGAAGAGCATCCGCCATTCCATCGGGGTAAGCTCCTGCGCCTCGTCCACGATGATATGGCCAAAGGCCCACGTGTGATCCTCCCGGGCGCGCTGCGCGGTGGTGCGCGTATCCCGCACCTCCTGGCGCTGCGCCAGGGTTTCTGCGTCGATCACGTCGTGCGCCGAAAGAATTTCCGCCTCAAACATGTCATCGTCGTTATCGGTCGATTCGGAGGAGGACAGGATATCCAGCGCACCTTCTGCATCCGCGATTTGCTCGCGCCACTCGGCGTCCTTGGCCGCCTTCTTTTCCTCCGGATTGGGCAGCCCGATGAGGACGGCCAACTCATCCAAAAGGGCAGCATCGGAATCAGTCCAGGCGTAGCCATCAGCGCGGTACAAGGCGGCCTGGGTTTCCTCGTCGTAGCCGCGGGCAGCCGAGGCAATGCGTTCGCGGGAAGACAATAACGCGGCGAGTACCTCAGAGGGATCAAGCTCGGGCCAAAAATCATCGATGCAGCCCACCACGGACTCATCAATGGCAAGATCGTCGTGGAATTGGTCCACATCCGCGCGGCTTAAGAGGTTTTCCCCGCCCAGGGGATCCGTGCCCACCTTGGTGGCCATCTCCTGGGCCAGGTCCTCTACGAAGTGCTCGATGAACGCCTCGCGCGCCTGGTTATGCGGCTTGCGTGAGCGGCGGGCGCGGGTGCGCGCCCTCTTCACCATGGACGGCGTGATGGTCAGGGTCAGGCCATCCACGGTGATGTCCCGAGGCTCATTCGGCACCTGCTGATAATCCTTGACGGCGGCGCTCAGGATTTCCGCCATGGCCGCACTGCCCTTAATCTCGCGGCCCACAAGCCCCTCGGTATGGGTGGGAGTAATGCCGGGAAATAACCCACCGATGGTGGAGAGCACGACACCGGTTTCACCGAGTTCTGGCAGCACGCGGGAAATATAGTCCAAGAAATTGGTATTGGGCCCAACGATGAGTACACCGGTGGAAGATAGCAGTTCGCGGTGGGTATAGAGCAGGTAGGCAACGCGGTGCAGCGCGACGGCAGTCTTACCGGTGCCGGGGCCGCCTTCTACGACCATGACGCCGCGGGTATTATCCCGAATGATCTCGTCCTGCTCGCGCTGGATTGTTTCCACGATGGACGTCATGTGTCCCGTGCGGGCGCGTTGCATGGCAAAGTACAGGGCGGACTCGCTCGCCACGCCCGCCTCTTCCTCTCGCACGCCTGGGCCATCTAAGGCCTCATCATTGACATCAGTGACCGTGCGGCCGGACATGCGGATCTGGCGGCGCGTGTGTACGCCTTCAGGTTGTGCGGTGGTGGCGAGGTAAAAGGGGCGGGCCATGGGCGCGCGCCAATCCAGAAGGAGGGTGCGATAGTTTTCTTCGCGCGCATCCAAACCCATGCGGCCGATATAGCGGCGGTCCAGTCCTTCTTCAGTCGGGTTATCGCCGGGAGCATCGATATCGATACGGCCAAAGACGAGCCCCATCTGCGCGACGTTGAGGCGGTCCAATTTGGCCTGCAAGCCGTGGTATTCCGTTTCGCGGCGCACTAAGGCATCGGCATCGGGGGTCGCCGGATCGACCTCGGCCTGGACCTCATTCAGGCGCGCGTTTGCCGCGGCTACCTCGTCATCTAGGCGGTCAAAAAGGCCATCGACATAGTTCTGCTCGGCTTCGATGGCTGAAATTCCAGCGTTATCCGCGCGGCTGGATGAAGATGCGTCAGCGGGAGAATGAGTGGCTGGAGAATTCTTCGGTGCAGAGTTCACAAGACTCCTCAGAATGAAACACGAAAATATGGGGTGGGCGCGCATCCGCGTGCCGTGTAGGGGAGGTTCGAGTTTAGACCTTGCCGTGACAAAGAACAACGGCCCAGCGTAGGGGCTGGGCCGTGTGCGAGGGTTAAGGCGAATTACTTAGCGCGCTTTTCAATCTTCTTGATAGCGGCTTCGATCTTCTTATTAGCCTTCTTTTGCAGCTTATCTGCGTGCTTAGAAGCCTTCTTAGCAGCGCGCTTGGAGTCTGCCTTGTCGAGCTTCGATGCGGCGTCATCGGCACGCTTTTGTGCCTTGTTCGCGGCCTTGACGGCACCCTTGCGGGCGGTCTTAGCGTTGGACTCAGCGGACTTCAGCCAGTCCTGCTTGTTGTCGCCGACGTAGGACTTGGCGCTATCCACGGAGTCCTCGATGAAGGACTTCGCGTTGTCCAAGAAGCCGCGACCGGAATCCTGCCAGTCATCCTTGTTGTCATCGACGTAGTCCTTGGCGTCATCGACATAGGACTTGGCGGTATCCAGGAGGCCGCGACCGGTGGACTGCCAGTCATCCTTGTTGTCATCCACATAGGCCTGAGCCTTCTGGGAGGTCTCATTGAACCAGTCGCCGGCCTTGTTGGACAGCTCGTTGGCGCGAGCGGAAAGCTCCTCGCGCTTTTCCTGGGACTCAGACTTGGTAGGCAGCGCCTGCTGAATCTTCTTATTGGTGCGCTCACCGGCCTTTTGTGCGCGCCAGCGCAGGGAAGGCTTGCCCTCGGTGTCCTGGGTGGTGATAAAGAGCGCGCCGAGCAGGGCGGTGTTGGTAATGAAGCCGTTGCGACGGTCTTCCTTGTCCTTCTTGTTATCTGCGGCCCAGAAGTTATTTTTGCCCACTAAGTTAGGCAGGGTAGCGGCAGCCAGCACGGCTGCGGAGGTGCGGGGTGCCTTGCCCAGAGCCAAGGTGGTACCTGCACCGATCTTTGCGCCGCCGAGGGCGCGGGTAGCTAGTTCCGGATCATTGGGAATCAGGTTCTTGTAACCGGAGGGGACGAACTTGCGCAGGGTCTTGAGGAAGCCTTCGGTTTCCTTGGTGTGCTCCGAGGCATTGCGCAGGTCGTCTACACCTTCCCATACAAATACCGATGCCAGCATGGGGCGGGCAAACTTGCGAATCATAGTCCTTTAAGCTCCTTAGCTCGTTGTTCTAGACCAATCGTGTGATTGACCATTATACGCTGAAATAGCCGCCTAGATCACCAACGGCGCTCCCACCAATCACCCAACTTGGGGCGTTCTTCCCCCAAGGTGGTGGGCTTGCCATGCCCTGGGCGGATGATGGCGTTATCCGGGAACTCCTCGAAAACACGCTTGGTGACGTCCTTATATAGCCGCACGAAGTCGCCTTCAGAGGTCGTTCGACCCAATCCACCGGGGAATACGGAATCTCCCACAAACAGGTTGGTGACCCCGTCAACGGTGGCCACGAGTGCCACGCCGCCGGGGGTATGGCCGCGCAGGATGATGATGGGCAATTTCATGCCGGCAAACTCGATGGAATCGCCCTCGCGCAGCTCAACGTCTACGTCTTCCGGAATGGCCGGCGAATCAATGAAGGAGGCGTAGTGCTTTGCGTTGGTGGCCTCCAAAACCTCGTCGAGAGCCCGCACGTGATCCCAATGGCGGTGCGTGGTGAGAACGGCGGTGATGTCAACCCCTGCCTCGCGCGCCATGTTGAGGATGGCGGGGGCGTTATCGGCGGCATCGACAAGCAAGCCTTGATCGCCGGCGGTAAGCAGGTAGCAGTTATTGTCCATTTCCGAAACGGAGATTTGGTGAAGATGTAGCTCGTTAGTCATACGTCCCAGCCTACGGGTACATTCAAGGGGAGATTAAAATCTATGATGTGGAGGCTGGAGCGCAGTGGCAGAACGATTGATTGTGCGAGGCGCACGGGAACACAATCTCAAGGGCGTGGATATCGATATTCCGCGCGATAAAATGGTGGTTTTTACTGGGCTTTCGGGCTCTGGTAAGTCCTCGCTGGCCTTCGATACCATCTTCGCGGAGGGCCAACGCCGCTACGTGGAATCGTTGAGCTCTTATGCCCGGATGTTTTTGGGCCAGATGGATAAACCCAATGTGGAATACATCGGTGGCCTGTCGCCGGCGGTGTCCATCGATCAGAAGTCTACGAACCACAACCCGCGCTCTACCGTGGGCACGATTACGGAAATTTACGATTACCTCCGCTTGCTCTTCTCGCGCGCCGGCACCCCGCACTGCCCCAAGTGCGATGCCGTCATCGAGCGCCAGACGCCGCAGCAGATCGTTGATGCCGTCCTGGAGCAGGAAGAAAAGCTGAAGTTCCAGGTGCTTGCCCCGGTGGCCCGCAAGCGCAAGGGTGAGTTTGTCGACCTCTTCCAGGACCTTTCGGCGCAGGGCTACTCCCGCGTGCGCGTGGATGGTGAGACCCACCAATTAAGCGATCCGCCGAAGCTAAAGAAGCAGGTCAAACACACCATCGAGGTGGTGGTGGACCGGCTGCAGGTCAAGGCATCGCAGAAGCAGCGCCTCACCGATTCCGTGGAAACGGCTTTGCGGCTTGCCGATGGCCTCGTCACCATCGAGTTTGTTGATAAAGAGGAACTCACGCATACCTATTCCGAGAAGGCGGCCTGCCCCAACGGCCATACCCTCACCATCGAGGAGTACGAGCCACGCGCGTTTTCCTTTAACGCGCCCTTTGGCTCCTGCCCGGTCTGCGATGGCTTGGGCACGAAGCTCGAAGTGGATGTAGACCTGCTCATCCCGGATCCGGATGCCCCGGCTGTCGATGCCGTGCAGCCGTGGCATTCCAGCCCGAATTCCCGGTACTTCGTCAAACTCGTGGAAGGTTTGGGCAAGGCCCTGGGCTTTGACCCGCAGACCCCTGTCAGCGAGCTGACCAAGGAGCAGCGCGATGCGTTGATTTATGGCACCGAAACCGAGGTGCGGGTGCGCTATAAGAACCGCTATGGCCGCCAGCGCAATTGGACCGCGCCCTTTGAGGGTGCCGTCGGATTCCTGCACCGCAAATTGGATACCACGGATTCGCAGTCCCAAAAGGATCGGCTGCTGCAATACACCCGCCGGGTGCCGTGTAGCACGTGTAAGGGAACGCGCCTGAAGCCGGAAATCCTCGCCGTGCGCCTGGCGTCGACCACGCATGGCGAACAGTCCATCGCGGGGCTTAGCGCCCTGTCCATCGAGGATGCCTCGGAGTTTTTGGATTCGCTGGTCTTGGGTCACCGCGAGGAAATCATCGCTGGGGCGGTGTTGAAGGAGACCCAAGCCCGCCTGCGCTTCTTATTGGACGTGGGCCTTAACTACCTCACCCTGGACCGCGGCGCCTCGACCCTGTCTGGCGGGGAGGCCCAGCGCATCCGCCTGGCCACGCAGATTGGATCCGGGCTTGCCGGTGTGCTCTACGTGTTGGACGAGCCGTCCATCGGTTTGCACCAGCGCGATAATCACCGCCTGATTTCGACCTTGCAGCGTCTGCGCGATATCGGCAATACGCTCATCGTGGTCGAACACGATGAAGACACCATTCGCTCGTCCGATTGGCTCGTGGATGTGGGCCCGCGCGCCGGCGAATACGGCGGCGAAGTGGTCTACCAAGGCGAGCCCGCCGGCGTGGAGAAGGTAAAGGAGTCTCTAACGGGGCAGTACCTATCCGGTTCCAAGGTCCTGGCCGTTCCGGATCACCGCCGCGAGATCGATAAGGACCGCACCCTGAAGGTGGTTGGTGCCCGGGAAAATAACCTCAAGGGAATCAACGTTGAGATTCCGCTCGGCGTTCTGGTGTGCATTACCGGCGTATCCGGCTCCGGCAAGTCCACCGTGGTCAATGAAATCCTCGCCAAGACCTTGGCCAATAACTTGAACCGCGCCCGGCAGGTTCCTGGGCGCGCCAAGCGCGTGGAGGGCATTGAGCACCTGGATAAATTGGTGCAGGTGGATCAGAGCCCGATTGGCCGCACCCCGCGTTCCAACCCGGCGACCTACACCGGCGTCTTTGATAAGATTCGCAACCTTTTTGCGGAGACCCAAGAAGCAAAGGTGCGCGGTTACAAGGCCGGCCGCTTTTCCTTCAACGTCAAAGGCGGGCGCTGCGAGGCTTGCCAGGGCGATGGCACCATCAAGATTGAGATGAACTTCTTGCCGGATGTTTATGTCCCGTGTGAGGTCTGCGAGGGCGCGCGCTATAACCGCGAGACCCTGGAGGTCCACTACAAGGGCAAAAACATCGCGGAAGTGCTGGACATGCCGATTTCTGAAGCCGCGGACTTTTTCGAGCCCATTACCTCCATCCACCGCTACTTGGCCACGCTTGTCGATGTCGGCCTGGGCTACGTCCGCCTCGGCCAAGCCGCCACCACGTTGTCCGGCGGTGAGGCTCAGCGCGTGAAGCTCGCCTCGGAGCTGCAAAAGCGCACCAATGGCCGCACCATCTATATCTTGGATGAGCCGACGACCGGTCTGCACTTTGAGGATATTCGCCGGTTGATGCTGGTGATTCAAGGCTTGGTAGATAAGGGCAATTCCGTGCTCATCATTGAGCACAACCTCGATGTCATCAAGGCAGCGGACTGGATTGTGGATATGGGCCCTGAAGGCGGTGCCGGCGGCGGCACCGTGGTTGCGCAGGGTACGCCGGAAAAGGTTGCACAAGTGGAAGGCTCCTATACCGGCGGCTACCTCAAGGAACTGCTTCCTTAAAAACTAAAGTCGATAGTTTCTGTGAAAAATTGTCCCCTTTCTAAAAGATGGGCTAGTCTGTGAGGAATGAATCTGCGGCGGAGAATGGGAGCGATACTGGCGACGGTATCGCTTGCTGCCGTGGCGGCGTGCTCGTCGCCGGAACAGGCGCCGGATACGGCGGGGGAAGGGGCATCGGCAAGCGCTAGCGATAATGCCGATGCCGCAATCGCCAAAGATCTAGACCGCGCCATTGCGGCAGTGTCCAAGGACTATGACGCTAAGGTCGGCGTGGCCATCTCCGTCGGCGAAGAAAAAATTTCTGCGGGCGACAAAGGCGAAGGCCCAGCATGGTCCACCATCAAAGTGCCCATCGCGATTACGGCCCTGCAGGACGGCGCCGATCCATCCTTGGTGGATTTGGCCATCAAGGAATCCGATAATGATGCCGCCTACGCATTGTGGTCGCAAGTGCAGTGGGAAGAAGGTGTGGCCTCGGAGGCGGTGGAAAAGCTCTTGCGCGAGCACGGCTCGAATGCCTCCATTGAGGACGATGCTTTTGGGTACTCCATCTGGCCATTGCAGGAGCAAGCAAATTTCGGGGCGCAATTGCCCTGCATCAAAGAAGCCGAATATGTCCATGAGGTATTAAATGACATCGTGGAATGGCAAAACGTTGGCCTCTCCAAACACACAAGCACCCGGGCAAAAAGCGGGTGGGGGCTCGATGAAAATAGCGATGACTACACCTTCCGGCAATTCGGTGTCCATGAAAAGGACGGTAAAAGGGTAGGCGTGGCCTTGAGCGTCATCGTCGAGGGCGAGGATTATGAAAATGGCTCCGCCGCGATCGATGACCTTGCCGATGATGTCCTCAAGTCCATTGATAAAGCCATTGCGGATGAAAAACTAGAGCCCGATTCCACCTGCGAGGATGCCTAGTATTCTGCGGTTTGCCTTAAATGGTAGCGGCTGCTAGTGTCGTATCCACTACCGCCCAAGGTACCTTTTCTAGGAACCTGGGTCACAAGCGGAGATTCTCCCACCCGATGCCGCGAACTTCAGGTTCGTTGGATAACGGTAAAGGTAACCAGACATTTACGTCTGGCTCTGTGAGATCTCCCGGCTGCCTTTGGCAGACCGGGTTAGATTCGTTTGTGGTCCACGGTAGGTGAACTCATTACCCAAAACCCCTAATCGAGGAGAACCACAATCAGCGCTGAAGCTCGCATTAATGAGCGTATCCGAGTACCCGAGGTCCGTCTTGTCGGCCCCGGTGGTGAACAGGTGGGTATCGTCCGCACCGATGATGCCCGCAAGCTTGCCTATGAAGCTGACCTGGATTTGGTCGAGGTTGCTCCAAAGGCTAAGCCCCCAGTTGCCAAAATCATGGACTACGGCAAGTTCAAGTATGAGCAGGCCCAAAAGGCTCGCGAATCTCGTAAGAACCAGCAGCAGACCGTGGTGAAGGAACAGAAGTTCCGTCCGAAGATCGACGATCACGATTATGAGACCAAGAAGAGTAACGTAGTTCGCTTCCTGGAAAAGGGATCCAAGGTTAAGGTGACCATCATGTTCCGCGGCCGCGAGCAATCGCGACCGGAGCTAGGTTTCCGGCTTTTGGAGCGGTTGGCCGATGACGTCGCTGAGGTTGGCGTAGTTGAGTCCCGCCCCAAGCAGGATGGTCGCAACATGACCATGGTTTTGGGTCCGGTTCGTAAGGGCAAAAAGTAAACCATATTCCACGTAGGATTTAAGGACTTATACTCATGAAGCAGAAGACCCACAAGGGCACCGCAAAGCGCATCAAGGTGACCGGTTCCGGCAAGCTGCGCCGCGAGCAGGCAAACCGCCGCCACTTGCTGGAGGGCAAGCCTTCCAAGCGTACCCGTCGCCTCAAGGGCACCGAGTCCGTCTCCCAGCCAGACACCAAGCGCGTCAAGCGCCTGCTCGGTCGCGCTTAATAGCGCCCAATCAACCCACATCCACCATCTCAACCAGAATTTAAGGAAGTATTACTGTGGCACGAGTAAAGCGCTCAGTTAACGCAAAGAAGAAGCGTCGCGCGATCCTGAAGTCCGCCAAGGGTTACCGCGGTCAGCGTTCCCGCCTGTACCGTAAGGCTAAGGAGCAGTGGCTGCACTCTATGACTTACGCTTACCGCGACCGCCGCGCGCGTAAGTCCGAGTTCCGCAAGCTGTGGATCCAGCGCATCAACGCTGCTGCCCGCATGAATGACATCACCTACAACCGCCTCATCCACGGGCTGCGCTTGGCCGAGATCGAGGTAGACCGCAAGATCCTCGCCGAGCTTGCCGTCAACGACTTCGAGGCTTTCTCCGCACTGTGCGAGACCGCTAAGGCCGCCCTGCCTGAGGACGTCAACGCACCAAAGGCTGCGTAAGCCTTTCCAGCTACATAGCTGCTCGCCCACTCCACGCCGCTCGACGCGGTGAGGGGTGGGTTTTGTTCTATCTCACTGTCTCAAGCCTGCTAATAATCTGTTCGCTGTATGTGCTAAATTGATGAGTCGATAAAACCAGCATTTGCAAGAAGACCGGCGCGGCATGACGAGCCCATATAACTGCGAGCAACCAGAAGGCAACCCTGGTTCAAGTCAATTTTCCGGCCAGGATCGGCCGTATTACTCCCAGGAATTCCACTCTGGTGGCTATCCGCAGCAGGGCTATCCTCAGCAACAATATGCGGCGACTGGTAACCAAAAGTCCTGGGTAGCTGCGTTGCTTCTGTGCTTCTTCTTGGGCAGTGTTGGAGCGCATAACTTCTACACTGGCCGTACAACTTATGCCATCGTGCAGTTGTCGCTGAATATCCTCGGCTGGTTTACCTTCTGGTTCCTGTTGGGCTTCCTTTTCTGGACCGTTCTAGGAATCTGGGTGTTTATTGAGTTCTTCATGATTCTCCTTGGCGTGGGCGATTACGACAAAGACGCACGCGGAGTTCCGCTAAAGAAATAATACTTTTCCCATGGCCTGCCGGATTTCTGGCAGGGCTTTGTTATACCTAAGGTTCGGAACGTGCGCAAACGTGCCCAAGGTAGGGTAGGGCCTATGAATTTAGACTTTGACTCGGCCTTTACTGAACGCACTCCGCGCATCGTCAACGCGGCGAAATTGCACCGGGCTGCTAGCCGTAAGAAGGCGAAACAGTTCATCATCGAGGGCGAAAATGCTGTCGACGCCGCAGTATCCACGGGGGCGGCGACGGATGTATTCGTGACGGAAAAGGCTGCAGAGCGCTTCGCGGACATCGTTACGGCTTGCGGGTATATGGACGTTTATGTTCACCCCATTACAGATAAGGCCGCGAAGCACTTGGCCGATACCGCGACGACGACGGGAATTTTTGCCTTGTGCAGTTCTTCCGTCTTGTGGTCTGCGGGAAAGATTCTTAATGGGAAGCCGAAGTTGATTTCGGTGCCGGTGCTTACCTCTGAGCCCGGAAACGCGGGTACGTTGATTAGGACTTCGGATGCGATGGGCGCCGATGGCGTGATCTTTGCAGGCGAGACCGTGGATCCCTTAGGCAGCAAGGTTGTCCGCGCTTCAGCCGGCTCCTTATTCCACGTCCCTGTCGCGCGCGATCCAAATATCAAGGACGTATTGGGTCAGCTGCGCAAGTCTGGCATGCAAATCGTTGCCACAGCCGCGGATGGGGAAGTAGAGCTTGCTGATGCCGACCTCTCCCAACCCACCGCCTGGCTCTTCGGCAATGAGGCTCACGGGCTGGGCGAGCTGCTTGAAGAGGCCGATATGCGGGTACGCATCCCACTGCGGGGGAGCGCGGAGTCACTCAACCTTGCCACCGCGGCCAGCATCTGCTTGTACGAATCCGCCAAGGCGCAGGACCAGAACTAGGCCGCAATCGCGTTGCTCCGCGGTAGCGAATGAAAAGGGGGTCCCTGGGGCTGTCCGTGTCCTAGTGACAGAGTAAGATTGCACGCGTTAGTTTTCGCGCGAGAAGAAGGTACGAAGTACGTGTCCGATACACCGCAGATCGAATTGACCGAACAGGCCCTCGGGGCCGCGGCCGATAAGGCTATCGCAGCCTTCGAAGCAGCAGAGACCCTAGAGGATCTCGCCGCTGCCCGCCGCGAGCACTTAGGCGATAACGGGTATATCCCGCAAGCCCGCCAATCCCTCGGCCAAATACCTAAGGATCAACGCAAAGCCGCCGGTAAGGCCGTCAACATGGCCCGCGGCAAGATGGAAAAGCGGTTTGCGCAGGTCAAGGAGGAATTGGAGCAGCAGGCCCGCGAGGCCCAGCTCAAGGCCGAAACCGTCGATGTGACCATTCCTACGACCCGAGCGCAAACGGGTGCGCTGCACCCCATTACGTCCTTATCGGAGCGCATTGCCGATATTTTCGTTGGCATGGGATGGGAAATCGCCGATGGCCCAGAGATTGAGGCCGAGTACTTTAACTTCGATGCCCTGAACTTTAAGCCGGATCACCCAGCGCGCACCCTGCAGGATACGTTCCACGTGGGCAAGGAAGGCTCCAAGCAGGTCCTGCGCACGCACACCTCGCCTGTGCAGGTGCGCACGATGCTCGAGCGCGATGTGCCCTTGTACATCGCCTGCCCAGGGCGCGTTTTCCGTACGGACGAACTGGACGCCACCCACACCCCGGTCTTCCACCAGATGGAGGGCCTTGCCGTGGATAAGGGACTTACCATGGCTCACCTGCGCGGAACGCTCGAGCACCTAGCCAAGGTGCTCTTCGGTTCCGAAACCACGACGCGCATGCGCGTGAATTACTTCCCGTTCACGGAGCCTTCCGCCGAGGTGGACGTCTGGTTCCCCAATAAAAAGGGCGGCGCCGGCTGGATTGAATGGGGCGGTTGCGGAATGGTCAACCCCAACGTGCTGCGCGCGGTAGGCGTTGACCCGGAAGAGTACACGGGCTTCGCGTTCGGCATGGGCCTTGAGCGCACCCTGCAATTCCGCAATGGACTAACCGATATGCGCGACATGGTTGAAGGCGATGTCCGCTTCACCCTGCCCTTTGGCGTACAGGCTTAAAACCCAGAAAGGATAGATACATCATGCTTATTTCCCAAGACTGGGTTACCCGTATCCTTGGCGCCTCCAATCCGAATTGGAGCGTGTCCGCTGCAGATATGGACTCCGGTTTCGTCCGCGTGGGCTTTGAAACCGAAGGATATGAGCCGATCCCCGAGACTACTGGCCCATTGGTTATTGGCCAGGTCGTAGAAATCGAAGAGCTCACGCAGTTCAAAAAGCCCATCCGGTACTGCCAGGTCAACGTTGGCCAGGCAAATGGCACCGGTGAATTGCAGGGCATTATCTGCGGTGCGCGTAACTTCCGCTTGCACGATTACGTCGTAGTCTCCCTGCCCGGCGCAGAGCTGCCTGGTGGGTTCAAAATCGCGGCGCGCGAAACCTACGATCACATCTCCAATGGCATGATGTGCTCCGCTGCTGAGCTGGGCCTTGGCACGCAGGCAAACGGCATCATCGTCCTGGGTGAGGAAGTCGCGGATATGGTTGGCGAAGATGCTCGCCCAGCTATCGGCCTGTCCGATACCGACTTTGACGTCAACATCACCCCAGACCGCGGATACGCGCTATCCGCCCGTGGTCTCAGCCGCGAAATCGCCTCTTCCTTCGATCTGCAGTTTAAGGACGTCGCCGATGATCCAGCGGTGGCCGGAATCGATACCTCTGCGGTGCCAGAGGCAGAAGGCTCGCTTATCAACATCGATCTACGCGAGGAGACAAAGGCGCAGCGATTTGGCGTGCGCAAGGTAAGCGGCATCGATCCGCAGGCGCGCACGCCATTTTGGATGGAGCGCGAACTCATGCTGTGCGGCCAACGCAGCGTCAATGTGGCAACGGACGTGACCAACTACGTCATGTTGCTTTTGGGCACCCCGATGCATGCCTTTGATGCCAATGAAATCGCGGGCGATCTCACGGTGCGCAATGCACAAGAGGGCGAGAAGTTTGAGACCCTCGATCACGTCACGCGCGAGCTCTCTGGTGAAGACGTGGTCATCTGTGATGACAACGGCATCCAATCGTTAGCCGGTGTTATGGGCGGCACGCACTCAGAGATTTCTGATCAGACCACGGATGTCTACTTCGAATCCGCTATCTGGGATCCCATTACCGTGGCCCGTACCTCTCGCCGCCACAAGCTGTCCTCTGAGGCATCCCGCCGATTTGAGCGCGGCGTCGATCCTGCCCTCGTTGAGGTGGCCCTTGATATTGCGTGCGCGCTATTGCACTCCATTGCGGGCGGAACGGTCGAAAAGGGGCGTACCCTCGTCGGAGAGATAGCCGAGCCCCAAGCCATTCGCTTGCGTGCCGAAAAACCGAGCGAATACGCCGGCGTCGAATACTCCCGCGAGACCGTTATCTCCCGCCTTAAAGAGGTGGGCTGCACGGTCGAGGAAGGATCGGATTCGGTTCTGCAGGTTACGCCCGCGACGTGGCGTACCGATATTTCCATGGACGTTGACCTCATTGAGGAGGTCCTGCGCCTGGAAGGCCTAGAGGATATCCCCACCGTTCTGCCCACGCCGGCTGGCGGTCGCGGTTTGACCCCAACGCAAAAGCGCCGCCGCGCCATTGGCCACGGTTTGGCTTATGCGGGCTATGCAGAGGTTTTGCCCACGCCGTTTATCGCAAACGACACCTTTGATTTGTGGGGCCTTGCGGCTGACGATGCTCGCCGCAATACCGTCGCCGTGCAGAACCCCTTGGAATCTGACAAGGCCATCTTGGCCACGACCTTGCTCCCCGCAACGCTTGAGGCTTTGGGTCGCAACGTAGCTCGCGGACGCAAGGATCTAGCCCTCTATGGCCTGCAGCAAGTAGCCTTCAAGCGCGCAGAATCTTCGCCCATGCCGTCTGTTGCGCAGCGTCCTGGCGATGAAGTGGTAGAAGAACTCCTGCGCACGCTTCCTGAACAGCCCTTGCACGTGGCAACCGTTGCAACCGGCAAGATGGAGCACGAGGGGCCGTGGGGCGAAGGCCGCGATTACACTTACGCGGACGCGATTGAATCCGCGCGTTTGGTGGCCCGCGCCGCTGGCCTGGATATCGAGGTCGAAGCCGCGGACCACCTGCCGTGGCACCCAGGCCGGTGCGCCGCCATCAAGGTGGCAGGAGCCGATGACATCGTGGGCTATGCCGGCGAATTGCACCCGCAGGTGCTTGAGGCCCTCAACCTGCCACCGCGCACGTGCGCGATGGAGCTTGATATCACCGCGCTGCCGCTGACCGAGCGCTTCCCAGCGCCGGTACTGTCGGCATTCCCAGCCTTGCACCAGGACATCGCGTTGGTAGTGGATGAGGATATCCCAGCGGAAAAGGTGCGCGCCACGGTGGAAGAGGGTGCGGGAGACCTCATCGAGTCGGTCGACTTGTTTGATATCTTCCGCGGTGAGCAATTGGGTGAGGGCAAGAAGTCCTTGGCCTTCCAGCTGCAATTCCGCGCTGCGGACCGTACCTTGACCGATGAGGAAGTCAACGAGCACCGCACGACGGCCGCCGAATTGGCCAAGCAGCGATTCGGCGCAGAAATGCGAGCATAGGACGGGCCAGAAGCCCAGCCTTTTGCATTAAACGGCGAAGAACCAGACTTTGGTGGAACATAAACCACTCGGGTCTTGGGTCTTCGCCGTTTTGCGTTTTCATGCAACATGTTAATTATTTTCATGCCGCCTGAACTGGGGAAAGTAACCCAATTCACTGAATAACATACAGCGGAACGTATTTCTTGCTATAGTTCCTCGTATGACGATTTCAGTAGCAGTGGCAGGGGCCACAGGATACGCCGGCGGTGAGACACTGCGCCTGCTGCTATCCCACCCTGCCTATCACTCCGGTGACCTGCGCATCGGTTCCTTGACGGGAAATTCCCAAGTGGGCCAGCGCGTCGCAGAAATCATGCCGCATCTGCCGCAGCTGGCAGATCGCGTCATTGCTGACACCACGCCCGAAGAGTTAGCCGGACACGACGTCGTCTTCTTGGGCTTGCCGCACGGGCACTCGGCGCGGCTCGCGGAGCAATTAGGCGATGAGGTCACCATCATCGATTGCGCCGCCGACTTTCGGCTGCGCGAGGAGAGCGATTGGGCAGCCTACTACGGCGGGGACTATGCGGGGCAGTGGCCGTACGGTATCCCGGAAATCCCGGGCAATAGGTCGAACCTTAAAGGTACAAACCGGGTCGCCGTGCCTGGTTGTTTCCCCACGGCCATTACCTTGGGGGCGTTGCCCGCCATTGCCCGCGAGCTCGTGGAGCCCGCCCTGTCCGTCATCGCTATTACCGGCGTCTCCGGAGCGGGAAAGAAGGCATCCGTCGCGCAATTGGGCGCGGAGACCATGGGAAACGTCAAGGCCTATAAACCAGGCGGCACCCACCGCCATACCCCGGAAATCGTACAAAACCTGCAACCATTTTCTCGCGACCAGGTATCCGTGAGTTTCACCCCGGTGCTCGCACCCATGCCCCGAGGGATTCTGGCGACGATTACGGCGGAGCTGAAAGGGGGCATCGGCAAGCAGCAGGTGCGCACCGCCTTCGAAGAATTTTATGCAGATGAGCCTTTCTGCCTCGTGCTGCCAGAAGGCCAACAACCGGAAACCCAGAACGTGGTGGGCACGAACATGGTGCATATCCAAGCCCATGTCGATGACAATTCCCACCGCCTCATCATCACCGCGGCGCTCGACAATTTATGCAAGGGTACTGCCGGTGCCGCCGTGCAATGCATGAACCTTGCGCTGGGATGGACAGAAACTTTGGGATTGCCCCAAGCCGCAGTCGCCCCGTAGGGCTGCGCACTAATTAGAGGAGAATTTTATGACTACACCTGGAATAACCGGGCCCGCCGGATTTAGCGCCGGCGCCGTGAAGGCCGGAATCAAGCCCTCTGGCAAGTCGGACTTGGCATTGATTATCAATGAAGGCCCGCGCTCGGACGCCGCGGCAGTGTTCACGCGCAATCGCGTGGTGGCGTCCCCCGTTAAGGTCTCCCGCGAGGCCGTAGCGGATGGCCAGCTGCGCGCCGTAGTCATCAACTCCGGCAATGCCAATGCGTGCAACGGCGCGCAAGGCGACGTCGATGCACGCGCAATGGTCGATGCCGTATCCCATGGCACGGATATCGCCGTGAAGGATATTGCCATTTGTTCTACCGGGCTCATCGGCGAGCCGCTGCCTATGGACAATGCGCTTGCGGGCATCGCGGACGTAGTCAATCACGTGGGCACGACCCCACAGCACGGCAATGACGCCGCCACTGCGATTATGACCACGGATACCGTTCCTAAGGAATCTGTTTATACGGGTGATGGTTGGTCCGTGGGCGCTATGGGCAAGGGCGTTGGCATGATGGCGCCGTCGCTTGCCACGATGTTGGTCTGCATTACTACCGATGCCGTCGCTGACGCAGCGGTCCTGCAAAGCTCGCTGGAGAAGGCCTGCGCACAGACGTTTAATACCTTGGATGTGGACGGTTCGACCTCTACCAATGACACCGTGATCGTCATGTCTTCCGGGGCCTCCGGCGTCCAGCCCAGCGAAGAGGAGTTGGATCAGGCAATCCTTGAGGTCTGCGCGGATATTGCGGATCAGCTCCAGGCCGATGCTGAGGGAGTGACAAAGCGCGTAAAGATCACCGTCGAAGGCACGGGCTCTGATGAGCAGGCGCTTAATGCCGCTCGCACCCTGGGGCGGGATAACTTATTCAAGTGCGCCATGTTCGGTTCCGATCCCAACTGGGGCAGGGTACTGGCCGCCGTCGGCATGGCGGATGCGGACATGGATCCGGACAATATCTCCGTCTACTTCAATGACCAGCCGGTATGCGTGCACTCGACGGGCGCGCCCGGAGCCCGCGATGTGGACTTGAGCGGGGCGGATATCGATGTCCGCGTGGATCTCGGCACCGGCGGTGAGGGAACGGCGTTCGTCTACACTACGGACCTGTCCTACTCCTACGTTGAGATCAACTCGGCGTATAGCTCCTAGGAGGAGAAATGTTTCCCGGATTAAATAATCAGGAACGCGCTACGGTGCTGGCTGAAGCCCTGCCATGGCTGCAGCACTTCCGCGATAAAATCGTCGTCGTCAAGTATGGCGGCAACGCCATGGTGGATGAGGAACTCAAGGAAGCCTTTGCGGCGGATATGGTGTTTCTGCGCACCATCGGGGCAAAGCCCGTCGTCGTCCACGGTGGTGGCCCGCAGATCAATTCCATGCTGGATAAGCTCGGCATAGAAGGAGAATTTAAGGGCGGTTTCCGCGTCACCTCACCCGAAATCATGGACGTGGTGCGCATGGTCCTTTTTGGTCAAGTCGGCCGCGGACTGGTGAACCTCATCAACTCGCACGGGCCATACGCCGTGGGCACAAGCGGTGAAGACGCAGGTCTCTTCCGCGCCACCAAGCGCTTTGTGGACGTAGAAGGAGAGGCAACCGATATCGGCATGGTGGGCGATATCGTGGAGGTCAACCCGGCAGCCGTCAATGACATCATCGAGGCCGGCCGCATCCCGGTGGTCTCTACCATCGCGCCAGGATCTGATGGCGAGGTGTATAACATCAACGCCGATAGCGCCGCGGGTGCGCTAGCGAGTGCACTGGGAGCAGAACGCCTGGTCATTTTGACCAACGTGGAAGGCCTTTATACCGACTGGCCAAATAAAGATTCCCTAGTGTCCAAAATCGAAAGCGATGAACTTACCGGACTGCTTCCCGGCCTGAGCTCCGGCATGATTCCCAAGATGGAATCCTGCCTCAACGCCGTGCAGGGCGGGGTTTCCGCGGCGCACGTCATCGATGGACGAATAGGCCATTCCGTGCTCCTTGAGCTTTTAACCCCGGGCGGCATTGGAACGATGGTCCTGCCCGATGATTACGAAAAACATGATTATCCCGAAGGCACAGTGTTTAGGAAGGACGATATCGCATGAGCATGCAAGAAACACTAACCGGCCGGTGGTCAGAAACGCTGGCCAATACCTATGGCCAGCCACCGCTAGGCTTGGTGTCCGGGGAGGGCGCCACCCTTACTGATGAAAACGGGAAAACCTACATTGACCTGCTGGCGGGTATCGCCGTTACTTCCTTGGGTTATGGCAATGCGGAGGTAGCAGATGCTGTTGCCAAGCAAAGCCGCGCCCTTGTGCATACCTCCAATCTTTTTGCCACCCAACCCGTGCTAGACGCCGGGGCAAAGCTGATTGAACGGGTGGGCGATAGCGAGGCGCGCGTATTTTTCTGCAACTCCGGATCGGAGGCAAACGAGGCGGCATTCAAACTCGCACGGCTGACCGGTAAGCGGCGCATCCTTGCTGCACACCATGGTTTTCACGGCCGCACGATGGGCTCTTTGGCCATGACTGGGCAGCCCGATAAACAAAAGGCATTCCGCCCACTGCCTAGTGGCGTGGAATTTTACCCCTACGGCGATATCGACTACCTGCGCCAGTTGGTGGAGCAAGATGCCGCGGATACCGCCGCCATAATCTTCGAGCCAATTCAGGGCGAGACCGGGGTCATCCCAGCTCCCGCCGGTTTTATGCGCGCCGTTTCTGATTTATGCGATGAACACGGTATTTTGCTCATCGTCGATGAGGTTCAGGCCGGAGCTGGGCGCACGGGGCAATTCTTTGCCCACGAGCTCGAAGATATTTCCCCCGATGTCATCACCATGGCCAAGGGGTTGGGTGCCGGATTGCCCATCGGCGCCACCATCACCCGCGGTCGCGCCAAGGACTTATTCCAGCCAGGTTCCCATGGGACCACCTTTGGCGGAAACCCCGTGGCGTGTGCGGCGGCCAATGTTGTACTCGATGCCCTCGATGAGAAGTTTTTGAATGATGTCTCCGCAAAGGGCGAGTATTTAACGCAGCAAGTCAAAAAGATTTCCGGGGTCAGCAATGTGCGCGGCCGCGGTCTTATGCTAGGTGTTGTATTAAATGCACCGGTGGCTCGCGAGGCCGTCAAGCGTGGATTTGAGCAGGGGATTATCCTCAATGCCCCGAGCGAGAAGATCCTGCGCCTTACCCCGCCACTGGTCATTTCCCAGCAGGAAATCGATACTGCCTTGGAAAAGCTACGCACCGTTGTGGAGGAATTAGTATGAGCTTGCGCCATTTCTTAGCCGATGATGACCTTAGCCCAGAGGAACAAAAAGAAGTCCTCGATCTCGCGGTTAAACTCAAGGCCGATCCGTTCGCGCGTCGCCCGTTGGAAGGCCCAAAGACGGTAGCCGTCCTTTTTGATAAGACGTCTACGCGCACCCGCTTTTCTTTTGAAACTGGAATCGCGCACATGGGCGGCAGCGCCATTACCGTTGACTCTTCGGGCACGCAGATGGGCAAGGGCGAGTCCTACCAGGATACGGCCGCGGTCCTGTCCCGTTACGTGGAGGCCATCGTCTGGCGTACCTATGCCCACGACAACCTGGAACAGATGGCGGAGACATCGACGGTTCCGCTGGTCAATGCGCTTTCCGATGACCTGCATCCCTGCCAAATCCTGGCTGATCTTCTAACCTGCCGGGAGAACTTTGGCGATCTTGCTGGCCGCAAGGCGGTCTATCTTGGGGATGGCAATAATAATATGGCCAATTCTTATATGATTGGCTTTGCTACCGCAGGCATGGATATTTCCATCGTGTCGCCGGAAGGGTTCCAGCCCCGTCCCGAATTTGTCGAGCGAGCACGGCGGCGCGGCAATGTGACGGTGACCGATGATGTGGAAGAAGTTTCCGGCGCTGATGTGGTAATAACGGATACCTGGGTATCTATGGGACAGGAAAACGATGGCCAGGACAGGCGCACCCCGTTCTTGCCATATCAGGTCTCTAAAGACGTGATGGCTAAGGCAAAGCAAGACGCGATTTTCTTGCACTGCCTGCCGGCCTATCGTGGGAATGAGGTGACCGAAGAGGTTATCGACGGACCGCAGTCCCGGGTTTTTGATGAGGCGGAAAACCGCCTGCACGCCCAAAAGGCACTATTGGTGTGGTTGCTTGATATCAATAAGGAGAACAACTAGGTCATGAGCACTCCGAGCACTCGAACTGCCCGGCAGGCAAAGATTTTGGAAATCCTGGACCGCAATCGCGTCACGAGCCAGGTGCAATTATCGGAGCTTTTGTTGGCAGAAGGCATCGATATTACGCAGGCCACGCTGTCGCGGGATCTTGATGAGCTGGGAGCGAAGAAGGTCAAGCGAGACGGTGGGCGCTCGTACTATATGGTCGCCGGCGAGCTGGAGCAATTCGAAGACCAGGTTGGCGGACCGCGCGAGAAGCTGCGGCGCATGTTGGATGAATTGGTGGTCTCTCACGATTCCTCGATGAATATTGCAATGCTGCGCACGCCAGCGGGCGCGGCGCAATACCTCGCCAGCTTTATCGACCGCGTGGGTCTGCACGACGTGGTGGGGTGCATCGCTGGTGATGACACCATTTTTGTGCTGGCGCGCGAGGGAGTTACCGGCGCAGAATTGGCGGAGACGCTGACCTCGCAGAGGATTTAATAAATGGTGGCATTCTCGCAACCGATCGTATATTATGTAACTAACCGAATTGTTTTCAATTAATTAAGGAGTCTTAGCATGTCTGCACGCGTAGTCTTGGCCTATTCCGGTGGCCTCGATACCTCGGTAGCCATTCCATACCTGGCAAAAATGACCGGCGGCGATGTCGTTGCCGTCTCCCTTGACTTGGGCCAGGGCGGCGAGGACATGGAGTCCGTACGCCAGCGCGCACTCGATTGCGGCGCGGTGGAGTCCATCGTTATCGATGCCAAAGATGAGTTTGCGGAGCAATACTGCGTGCCCACCATCAAGGCGAATGGCATGTATATGAAGCAGTACCCGCTGGTATCTGCCATTTCCCGCCCGCTTATTACCAAGCACCTCGTGAAGGCCGCGCAGGAGCACGGCGGGACGCACGTCTCCCACGGTTGTACCGGTAAGGGCAATGACCAGGTGCGCTTTGAGGTTTCTTTCCGCGCCCAGGATCCATCGCTAGAGATTGTGGCCCCAGCACGCGATTATGCATGGACTCGCGATAAGGCCATCGATTTTGCAGAAGAGATTAACCTGCCCATTGAGCAGTCGGCGGCCTCGCCATTTTCCATCGACCAGAACCTGTGGGGCCGTGCGGTAGAAACCGGCTTCCTTGAGGATCTGTGGAACCCACCGACAAAGGATCTCTACGCATATACGGAAGATCCGGGCCTGGGCAATGCTCCGGATGAGATCATCATTTCCTTTGAGAAGGGTGTTCCGGTTGCTGTCGATGGCAAGAAGCTGACCCCGCTGCAGGTCATCGAAGAGGTCAACCGCCGCGCCGGCGCCCAGGGCATCGGCCGCCTAGACATGGTAGAGGACCGGTTGGTGGGCATTAAGTCCCGCGAGGTCTACGAGGCACCGGGTGCCATGGTGCTCATCCAGGCCCACGAGGCGCTGGAGGATGTCACCGTGGAGCGCGAGCTCGCGCGCTACAAGCGCCTGACGGATGCACGGTGGTCCGAAGAGGTCTACGACGGCCTGTGGCACTCGCCGCTCAAGCGCTCCCTGGACGCCTTCATCGAGGAGTCCCAGGAGAATGTCACTGGCGATATCCGCCTGAGCCTGCACGCAGGTACCGCGACCGTGACCGGCCGCCGCTCTGGCCAGTCGCTGTACTCCTTCGATTTGGCTACCTACGACACCGGCGATGCCTTCGACCAGACCGCTGCAAAGGGCTTTGTCCAGTTGCACGGCTTGTCCACCCAGATTTCCAACCAGCGTGACCGCGAGGGTGGTTTCCCCACCAGCGCAGAGAAATAGGCACCGATGGAACCACACAAGACTAACGAAGGCGCGCTCTGGGGCGGCCGATTCTCCGGCGGCCCTTCCGAGGCGATGTTCGCCCTCTCGGTTTCCACCCATTTTGACTGGGTGCTTGCCCCTTACGACGTGTTTGCCTCGAAGGCGCATGCCAAGGTGCTGCACAAGGCAGGGCTGCTTTCCGATGCCAACCTCGACACCATGCTTTCCGGGCTCACCGAGCTCGGGGAGAGGGTAGCTTCGGGCGAATTTGTCCCAGCACCCACCGATGAAGACGTGCACGGCGCCATGGAGCGCGGCCTTATCGACATCGTCGGTCCCGAGGTGGGCGGCCGCCTGCGCGCGGGACGTTCCCGCAATGACCAGGTCGCCACGCTCTTTCGCATGTGGGTGCGCGATGCCATCCGCGATACGGCAGTGCAGGTCTCCGAGCTTGTCGATGCCCTAGCGGATCAAGCCGCCGCGCACCCCGAGGCCATCATGCCGGGTAAAACGCACTCCCAAGCCGCGCAGCCCATCTTGCTTGCGCACGAGCTGCTGGGCCACGCTCAGCCGCTGTTGCGCGATATTCAGCGACTGCAGGACTTGGATAAGCGGCTAGCCGTATCTCCATATGGTTCGGGTGCACTCGCAGGTTCCTCCCTGCAGCTCGATCCAGAGGCCATCGCCGCGGAACTCGGCTTTGATTCAGCCGCGGAGAACTCCTTGGATGGCACCGCTTCTCGCGATTTCGCTTCGGAGACGGCCTTTGTCTTGGCACAGATCGCCGTTGACATGTCCCGGCTGGCAGAAGAGATCATTTACTGGTGCACCCCGGAATACGGCTACGTCACCTTGGACGATGCATGGTCCACGGGCTCATCCATCATGCCGCAGAAGAAGAACCCGGATATCCCGGAACTTACCCGCGGCAAGACTGGGCGCCTGATTGGCAATCTCACCGGGTTGTTGTCCACGCTCAAGGCACAGCCGCTGGCTTATAACCGCGACCTGCAAGAGGACAAAGAACCCATCGTGGACTCGGTGGCACAGCTCAACCTATTGTTGCCATCGATGACCGGGCTCGTGTCCACCTTGTCCTTTAATGAAGACAGGATGCGCGAGTTGGCGCCACGCGGATTCACCTTGGCCACCGACTTGGCCGAGTGGATGGTGCGCCAAGGCGTGCCCTTCCGCGAAGCACACGAAGCTTCCGGCGCGTGCGTACGCATCGCCGAAGAGCGGGGAGTGGACCTGGTGGATCTCACTGATGAGGAACTCATGGGCGTCGACAAGCGGCTGACCCCAGAGGTGCATGAGGTCCTCACCATTGACGGTGCGGTCGCTTCCCGCACAACTAAGGGCGGAACCGCCGGGGTCCGCGTTGCTGAACAGCGCGAAACCGTCCGCGAACATGCCGCCGCAGCGCGCAAGTGGGCTACCGAACCGGTGCGCACGCAGAACTAGAAGGGCGACCGATAGGGGTCCTTTGGCTCATCTGGAAGATAAAAATGCCCTCATCAATGAGAGGAAGGGATTCCATGAGACGTTGCGGGCTGGCTCTTTATGCCGCCTGCAACGTTGTGCAGCTTAATGTCACGCTGTTCGGCTTCCTCGGCGAAGGCCGAGATGAAAGTGGCAGATCGCTTGCCGGAGGCGCAGTATACCCAGGCGTCGCTAAGCCCCTCGGACTGCAGGGAATCGAGCAGGGAGCGCACTATCCCTGGATCTTCCTGCCACTCGGACGTTGGTAAGTGGTAATGCTTCGCGGTGGCGTCAAAAAAGAAATCATCGATGGCAGCTTCCCCGGCTTCGCGTACGTCGATAGCCGCGGCGCCTTCGCGCAGATCGTCGAACATCGCGGCGGCAACTTCGGCCCCCAGCACGGTACAGGCAGCGTCACCGTAGTCTTTTTGCAGCTGTGTGGTTAGCTCACGTGCTGGGTCGTGGGGCACGCGGAAGTGAGTGATGGAGGAACTCAGGGCATCGTAGATGCTCAACAAACCTACCCGGTCGCGGTTCATGCCGGTGGCGAACTGAATCAGCTCGGTGGACATCAGGCCCGCGACCACGCTGGTGGTTACGCCCAGCACGCCGGCGGTGGCGCAATCCGGCACGGAATCGGGATCGGGTTGCAGAGGATAGAGATCGCGCATGCCCACGCCCGATTCGGCACCGGGTCCAGACCACCACACTGCGCAGTCACCGCGAAATCGCAGCACCGAACCCCATACCAGCGGGGTGCCGGTGATCTCCGCAGCATCGGCGGCTAGGAACTTGGTGGCAAACGTATCGGAACCATCCACCAGGATGTCCACTCCACGGAGGTAGTCCAACGCATTGTCCGCGGTGAGCCGGTCGCGAATCGCATGCACGACGATGCCTGGCTGTAGCTGTTCGAGCTTTTCGGCGGCGATCTCCACCTTGGATCTACCCACATCCTCGGCGCCGAACAGGATCTGGCGGTGGATATTGGTGAGATCCACCGTGTCGCCGTCGATAACAGAAATCTCGCCCACACCGGCGGCAGCCAGTTGCTGCATCAGGGGACATCCCAATCCGCCAGCGCCGATGACGAATACGTGGGTGCCGTGCAGCGCTTCCTGCTGGGCGATGCCAAAGCCGGGCAGCAGGGTTTGACGGGCCACTCTATGCAGCTCATCGTGGGGCAGTTGGCTCATTACAGGACCTTATCTTCCCAGCTAGCCAAACCTTCAAACGAGGACGAGGCCACGGCGTGCTGCCTTTTCGGAATGCGACTAGCTTGGCGGGCCAACCGGCCGCCTTCCACGGCGTATTTCATTGCAGAGGCCATCGCCAGGGGATCCTGGCAGCGGTTAATGGCACTGGCTAAAAGTACCCCATCGCAGCCCAGCTCCATGGCCAGCGCCGCATCGGAGGCCGTGCCCACACCGGCATCCAGCAGCACGGGAACCTGGGCGCGCGAACAAATCAGCTCAATATTGTGCGGGTTCAGGATGCCCAGACCTGTACCAATCGGCGAGCCCAAAGGCATCACCGCATCCACGCCCACGTCTTCTAGCCGCTTGGCGATGACCGGATCGTCACTCGTGTATGCCAGCACCACGAATCCTTCAGCAACCAGCATCTCGCAAGCATCCACGAGCTCCACCACGTCGGGCAAAAGCGTACGGTCATCAGCGATCACCTCTACCTTCACCCAATTGGTGCCCAGCGCCTCGCGGGCTAACTTGGCGGTGGTTACGGCATCGCGGGCGGTGCGGCATCCCGCAGTGTTGGGCAGCACGTCAATGTTTAACCGCTGTAAGAGCTCGAAGATGGACTCGCCACCGGGACTCTTAGCGCTGTGCCGACGCATGGCGACGGTGGTGAGCTGCGTACCGCTGGCAACCAGGGATTGCTCCAGCATGTCCTGGCTGCTGGCCCCGCCGGTTCCTATTACTAGGTGCGAATCGAATTGTTTGTCTGCAATAGTAAGCATAGGAGATTCCTACCCGCCCTGTACCGCGATGAGGACATCCAATTGGTCGCCGTCGGTAACCTCATGAGACCAGTTGCTGGCGGGGATCACATCGCCATTAATGGCCACGGCCACGCCCTTTGGCGAGGCATCGCCAGTCTCTGCTTCTACGATGGCGCTCACGGTGATCGGCCCATCGCTGTGGCGGGGCTCGCCATTAAGTGTGTAGTCCATGGTGCTTATTCCTTTCTTGTGAGGCTATTCTTGTGAGGCTATCGGGCGTGGCGTAGCGGATCGCAGGCCGAGATGTCCATCCTCGGGGACGTGCCCATTCCCAACTGGGCACCCACCTTAGCTCCCAGGGCGGACAGGAGGATTCCGTGGCGGAAGTAGCCGGTGGAAACCACTAGCCCGTCGCGTACTTTGCCCAGGTAGGGCAAATCATCGGGGGTGCCAGGCCGGGCTCCAACGATAGCCTCGATGAACTCGCAGTCCTCCAGCCCCGGCACCACGCGGATAGCATCGCGAAGGAGCGTGTGCACACCGTCCACGGACGGGCCCTTGCGGTTGTCCTCGCGGCTGGTGGCACCGATAGCGATGGTGCTGTCGGTGCGGGGGATAACATACACCGGCCGATCCTCCACGAATGCGCGCACCACTCGGGTGATTGGCGCTAGCTCTTCTGGTACCCGCAGCCTTAGCATGTCACCCAACACCGGCCGTAGCGCTAGGGGATTGGCGCCCTCGAACCAGCCATCCACGTCTTTGGCGCCCAGACCGTTGCAGAGGTAGATCATGTCGGCGGTGACCAGCTGGGCATCGGCAAGCAGCACAGTGTGCCCGTCGATGCGCGTTGCCGCCGTAGCCACGAAGCGAACCCCGGCGTGCTGCAGGTATTCCAACAGGCACGCGCTGAACATGCGCGGGTTGATCTGGTGATCGCCCGGGATTTCCACTGCGGCGGCCAGCTGGGGGCTGAGCCCAGGCTCTAGCTTTCGGGCCTGCCGAAGTGGCAGCGCGTGGGCATCCATGCCGTGTTTCTGCTGTAGCGCCAGCAGTTCGCGGATGTGCACGCCATCGGCGCGGTCGGCGCCCACCACCAGGGTGGATTCACGGCGATGCCCCGTCGGAGCGGTCGTTTTCGCACTCAACCTGGTTAGCAAATCCGGGAACATCTCGCCTGAAGCAACCATCAGCGGGTACAACGGCTCTTGCCGGTATTGCACCTCCGCCACCGGAGCCAGCATGCCGCCGGCCACGAACGTGGCTCCGCTAATGGGGTGGGGATCGA
This sequence comes from Corynebacterium sp. MSK073, assembly GCF_030232085.1. Taxonomy (NCBI): domain Bacteria; kingdom Bacillati; phylum Actinomycetota; class Actinomycetes; order Mycobacteriales; family Corynebacteriaceae; genus Corynebacterium; species Corynebacterium sp. MSK073. The sequence continues at coordinate 50,667 of NZ_JASPIY010000015.1, forward strand.
TCACCACGATTTCCCGTGGGTCGACACCCGCATCCACCAGCTCGAATGCGGTGCTAAGCCCGATGATTCCCGCGCCAATGATGGCGTGCTCGGCATTATTCATGTGAACCTGTGGCTGCATTCGCGCGGTCGAAAGCTCGGACAACCGTGGTCGCCAGCGCCGCCGGATCGTCGGAGTCCATAAATGCGCGCACAATCGCGACACCAGCCACACCGGTTTCCGCCAGCGCTTCGGCGTCGGTGGCTTGCACATCACCAATCGCCACCACCGGAACGGCCGAAGCCGCGACGAGCGGGGGATAGCCTTCCAATCCCAGCGGGGCTCGACCAGAGGATTTCGTGGGCGTGGGGCGGAACGGACCCGCACCGATGTAGTCGATCACATCGGCGTACTCGTTAGCACCCTGCACGAGCTCGAGGGTGCCGGTGGTCAACCCGATGATCGCATCCTCGCCAAGAATCTGCCGTGCCAGGCGCGGATCCAGGTCGTCCTGGCCGATGTGTACGCCGTGGATATTGTGCTTACACATTAGCGCGGCGGCCACGTCGACTCGGTCATCGATAAGCACCCGCGTTGCTGAATTGGCCTCTTCGACCGCCGCCGCCACGTCGATAGCAAGCGCGGTCAGATCGCGCACGCTAATGGGCTTACTGCGAACTTGAATCACGCCCGCGCCACCGGCTGCTGCCGCTGCGGCAACCTGTACGACCTTCTCCTGCGGTGCGCCCGTCACGTGGTAGCACCGCAGGTCCAGCTGGTTAGCGCTCACTGTACGCCGCTGCTTCCTTCTGCAGGTCCTCAGAAACTTCCTTGGCCTCGTCCCGGTTTAGGTAGAGCTTGGATCCTGCACGACGGAACTCCTCGGCCATTTCTTCTTCGCCCTCGGCATTAGTGAAGTGCTCTTCGTCCACACTCTGGCGGCCGAAGCCCGGCAAGCCGAGGTCCTTGACTAGCGATTGCTTTTGGTCGGTGGCCAGAGCCTCGTCGATCTTCTCGCCGAACGCGTCGCGGATATCCTGGCTGATGCGCATGGAGCAGAACTTCGGTCCGCACATCGAGCAGAAGTGGGCGGTCTTCGCCGGCTCCGCGGGCAGGGTTTCGTCGTGGTAGGACTGGGCGGTATCCGGGTCCAGGGACAGGGCGAACTGGTCGTGCCAACGGAATTCGAAGCGCGCCTTGCTCATCGCATCGTCCCACTCGTGGGCGCCAGGGTGGCCCTTGGCGACGTCCGCCGCGTGCGCGGAGACCTTGTACGTGATCACGCCGGTCTTCACGTCATCCTTGTTCGGCAGACCCAGGTGCTCCTTCGGGGTGACGTAGCACAGCATTGCGGTACCGCCCATGGCGATGTTGGCTGCACCGATGGCGGAGGTGATGTGGTCGTAGCCGGGGGCAATGTCGGTAACCAGCGGCCCCAGGGTGTAGAACGGAGCGCCGCCGCACCATTCCTGCTCCTTTTCGTTGTTGACCTGCACCATGTTCAGTGGCACGTGGCCCGGGCCTTCGACCATGACCTGAACGTCGTACTCCCAGGCGCGGTGGGTCAGCTCGCCGATGGTCTTTAGCTCTGCGAACTGGGCTGCGTCGTTGGCATCGGCGATCGAGCCGGGGCGCAGGCCATCGCCAAGCGAGAACGCGACATCGTACTTGGCGAAGATCTCGCACAGCTCGTCGAAGTTCTCGTACAGGAAGGATTCCTTGTGGTGGGCCAGGCACCAGCCGGCCATGATGGAACCGCCGCGGGAGACAATGCCGGTCACGCGCTTGGTGGTCAGCGGCACGAAGGGCAGGCGCACGCCGGCGTGGATCGTCATGTAATCCACGCCCTGCTCGCATTGCTCGATCACGGTATCGCGGAAGATTTCCCAGGTCAGATCCTCGGCCACGCCGTCGACCTTCTCGAGGGCCTGGTAGATCGGCACGGTACCGATCGGCACCGGAGAGTTACGCATGATCCACTCGCGGGTGGTGTGAATGTCGTTGCCCGTGGATAGATCCATTACGGTATCTGCGCCCCAGCGCGTAGCCCAGCGCAGCTTGTCTACCTCTTCGCGGATGGAGGAGGTCACGGCGGAGTTACCGATGTTGGCGTTGATTTTCGTGTTGAAGGCATTGCCGATGATCATCGGCTCGGATTCCGGGTGGTTGATGTTATTCGGGATGATCGCCTTGCCGGAAGCAACTTGCTCCCGCACCTTTTCTACATCGCAGTGTTCGCGCAGTGCGACGTATTCCATTTCCGGGGTGATAATACCCTGGCGTGCGTAGTGCATCTGGGTTACGCGCTTGCCGTCTTTGGCCCGCAGCGTCTCGCGGCTTATGCCCTTCCACTCGTCGCTGGCCTCGCCACGCTTGAGGGCGCGGTTACCGTCGTCCAACAGGTTGCGTCGACGCCCCTCGTAGGCCTCCACATCGCCGCGAGCTTCGATCCACTCGCTGCGCAGTGCCTCTAGCCCCTCGGTCGGCTCGGCCCACGGGCCACGGGTGCGGTAGAGCTTCTGCGGCGCGTTCGGTCCGGTCGGGGAATCGTCCAGCTGAACCTCGGTCTCCGGCACCTCAAGGGTGAAGGTCTTGCCGAAGGACTCCACCTGCTTTTCGATGGGGGCGAAGCTGTGCTTCGGGTGGATTTCCGCACCGTACTCGTCGTTCGGGATGGTGGTACGGGTGTGCTGGGCAGACGTATCCGTCATAGTTGACTCTCCTCATTCTTCCTTCGCTGGTTCTAACCAGGCAGGTTCTAGCGGTACTCGCGCAGGTGTACAGCGCGATCTCAGCTCGATACCTCGAGCGCCCGTGTTCGGTTGCGCCTTCCACTGTAACGCACAGCACGCGAGGGTGAAGATATGGGCTAGGGGATTGACCGAGGGGACATCGGCAAGCAACATCAGGGAGTCACTAAATAGGTTGTCTGGGGTACGGGTTAGACTAAGCAGCATGATCGATCAGAAGCTCCTAGAGATCCTCGTGTGCCCCATCGACAAGCAGCCGCTGGAGGATCACGGCGACTATTTGGTGAACCCAAGGCTGAACAAGGCCTATCCGGTGCAGGATGGTATTCCGGTCATGCTGGTCGACGAAGCCAAGGACTGGCCCATTAAGTAGAGCGACGCGCTCTGGAAAGAAAACACGTAATAGGCAACAAGGGAACACCTACGTATGAGCAACACCACGAACATCATCGATGAACTGCAATGGCGCGGGCTGATAAACCAGTCGACAGATCTAGAGGCATTGAAGGAAGCCGCAGAGAGCCCGATCAGCTTGTACTGCGGTTTCGACCCGACGGGAAGCTCGCTGCACGCTGGCCACCTCGTGCCGCTGATTATGCTGAAGCGCTTCCAACAATTCGGTCACCGTCCCATCGCGCTGGCCGGTGGCGCGACGGGAATGATCGGTGACCCACGCGATGTCGGAGAGCGATCCATGCTCTCGGAAGAGCAGATCGCAGAGAATATGCAGGCAATCAAGGACCAACTTGAGGCCTTCGTCGACTTCACTGAGGCGGGCGAGTCCGCAATCCCAGCAGTGATGGTGAACAATGCGGACTGGACTAGCCAGATCAACGTCATCGAGTACCTACGCGATATCGGTAAGAACTTCTCGCTGAATACCATGCTGGACCGCGATACGGTCAAGCGCCGCCTGGAATCCGACGGCATTTCCTACACCGAGTTTTCCTACATGCTGCTGCAGGCAAACGACTTTGTGCACCTGCACAAAGAGTACGATTGTGTGCTGCAAATTGGCGGTGGCGACCAGTGGGGAAACATCGTTTCCGGCGTCGATCTGAACCGTCGCGTGAATGGTGCGAAGGTCCATGGCCTGACGGTGCCGTTGGTGACAGATGCCGAGGGCAATAAGTTTGGCAAGTCCACCGGCGGCGGCAAACTGTGGCTGGATCCTCAGCTGACCAGCCCGTACTCCTGGTACCAGTACTTCATCAATGCTGGCGACGCGGTGGTTATCGATTACCTGCGTTGGTTTACCTTCCTCACCCAGGAGGAGATCGCAGAGCTGGCGCGCAAGGTAGAGGAGGAACCCCACAAACGTGAGGCGCAACGCGTATTGGCGCGGGAGATGACCACCTTGGTGCACGGCGAGCAGGCCACCGAAGCAGTGGAGCTGGCTTCCCAGGCGTTGTTTGGTAAGGCAGAGCTGCAGGATTTGGACGAGGCCACGTTGTCTTCCGCATTGCAGGAAACCGAGATTGCCGAGGTCGACCCAGCGGCCACGATTCTGGATCTGTTGGTTGAGGCGGGACTGGAAAAATCAAAGGGTGCTGCGCGCCGCACCGTGGGCGAGGGTGGCGCCTACGTGAATAACCAGCGCATCGAGGACATCGAGTGGTCGCCGAATTCCAACGATCTGCTGCACGGTTCGTGGCTGGTGCTGCGTAAGGGCAAGAAGCGCTTCGCCGGGGCACGGGTCGTGGATCCTTCCTAAGAGCGTCACCTTAGCTGTTGACTGATCCCTTGGTAATCGCGTTTTGCGTGTTTACCAGGGGATTTGTGTGTTTTTCGGGGTTGGGTGTAACTTTATCGAAGTCGCCGAGAGGTAGCCGGTTGGTTACTTTTGAG
>NZ_JASPIY010000016.1:0-54624 GCF_030232085.1 Corynebacterium sp. MSK073
AGCACGTGCTGGCCCCTGACACCATCACACTGCATGCTCTATCGAAAGGTAGAAACACCACTCAAACGGACTTGACCGTGTCCACCAAATGGGGGTCAGGTCCCAGATCTTCAGTGAGCCTGCTTGAAGCAAAATTTTTGGCGGCCTTGCGCAGGATGTCACGTTCTTCGCGCAGCTTCGCGTTTTCTTTTTCTAACTGGCGGATCCGTCTCACGACTCATTCGCTACTTGAGCTTTATCCTGCAATGCTTTTATGCGGGCACGTTTGCCGGTGCCGTACTTGGTGACCCATGAATGAAGCGAGGCACGGTTGATACCGAGCTCGGCTGACGCTGAGTTCAGCGAGAGTTCTCATAGAGAGCCACAGCATCGCGTTTGAACTGTTCTCAGTACCTGGACATAGTGGCAGATTACCAATCTTGCCAACCCGACTGGACTGGATATCAGGTGTCCACCAAACAGGGGCCAGGTCCGATAATGACTACGGTGTCACTGAAGAGAGGCCATACCCCAGCGAGGATTAACGAAGTCAGCGAGAAGCTGATGGAAATCCTAGGATCGCCGGCTTGATTAACGAATTGTCGACCCCACCAGTTAACGCTGGCTTGCGAACGAAGATGATACACATTTGAGCTACGGCCACTTGACATCGGTCTAGATGCTTGCGTTCCTTCCTTGAAACAGAATCTAAAGCCGATGAGATGGACTGCTCAGTACATGGGGATTTCTGGACCTTGGTTACGGAATTTTTCGAGCAAGGACCCGAATTCGACCTCCCATATATGAAACTCACTCGGCAAGAATGTAGGTTCCTTTTTCTGCCGAGAAACGACATCAGCTTGAGCTGCTTCACGCGTAGCAAAAGCAGCCAATATATCTGGGCTAATTTCCTGGTGGCGCGCGGAGGAATTTTGCGCATATCCTTCTCTAAAAACGAGATAAACGAGGTTCGGGAAATGGCACTTGTTTAGTTTCCCTCTCCAGCCCTGAAGGGGAACTTCTTCAGCCCAACAGGTCATATCTGAAGAATCAACATGCTCGCCCATGGCGCGCTCCTGCTCTCTGGTTAAAGCTACTCCGACAAATTCTTCGTCATACGTAGCTTCCATACGCGCAAAGAGCACAAAAATTTTAGCTTGGTTACTGTTATCTGAAGTTCTACCTGTTAAACCTTGCATGCTTCTCTAAACGGTTCAGTGTCAACAGTCGCAGTGTAAGTTTTATCACCGTCTACGATAGTTCCCGTAGTCGTGCCAATAAAGTTCGTATCCACTAAGCCATTGCAACGAAACTCAATGTTTTTCTGTTCGAGTTTGGATTGTCCCTGATTGTAAGAACGCGTAGGAACGCCAGACTTTAATGGTGCGTCTTTCCATACCATCCAATACTGGTACTTAAGTTTACTCTCGTGTTTGATAGAAGTTACCGGACGACTACACTTAGTCACCGGCTTAAAACCGATGATCCTTGCATCACCATCGCCGGTCTTAGTTCGTACATGAACTTCTGTAGGCTCGAGTACGCACGGTCCATAGTCTGGAGTTGCAGCGTACGGTTGAGCGGCGGGAGCACTACTATCGCCTTCTAGCTTTTCAACTCGTGTATAAACACCGCTCTCACCGGATTGTTCTACCGAAGCGGGAACCGTAGATGCCTCCGCCACCGAAGGAGTCAACGCAATAGCTAATGCCAAGCAGGAGCATGACGCGGACATCCTAGCTATTTTACTGAACAAAGCTCCACCCTCTCGTTTCTAGACACAATGAGTACCAATGCTAAGTCTAATTATGTATTGTCTCTTTTTCTATAAAAGTGAAGTGCCTCGTGTTTTGTTCCTAGGCATTTGCCTTGATTTCTATTATTACTTGCGGCGGGTTCTTCTTCCACAATTCGGTTTCCACCTCGGCCGGGGTTCGGTATCCCAGGCTTTGGTGGAGCCTTACCTCGTTCCACCATGACACCCACTCAAACGTGGCGATTTCTGCCTCGACAACATCATTCCACCTGCGAGTATGGATGAGTTCGCCTCTTGTGAGGGGCCGTTAACGTTTTCAGCTGAGAGTGTCTGATGGTTTGTGTGTGGGAACCCAACCCGCATAAGGAGATGAACCAGAATGACTACTATGGCGAGACGAGATCTAAGCTGATAAGGCCAAGATTGATGCGATTGAAAAGAAGCTGCTTGCTAACCCTGAAATCGCGAAACTGATTGATGAGCTAGGCACGTCGACAACGGATGCCAATGACCTAGTTCGGGGCATGCTACAAGCCTCAATCACCAGAGGCTTGAATGCTGAAATGGATACCCACCTAGGCTATGAGCCCGGCGATAGAGCAGCTAAAGCTACTGCTGAAACGGATAATTACCGCAACGGGTCGTATCCAAAGACCGTGGATTCTAATTACGGGCCAGTAAACATTGATGTTCCACGAGACCGGGCCGGGACGTTTACCCCAACCATGGCCCCTCAAAGGCTCCAGGCGGCTAACAGATGTTGACGATATGATTGTCAGCTTATATGCCGGCGGCATGACCATTAGGGATATCCAGCATCATATGGCAACTGCGATGCGGGTAGATATCTCCCATGAAACAATCTCTGCAGTAACTGATGCCGTCCTTGATGAGGTCATGGTGTGGCAAAACCGCCAGTTAGACGAGTTCTACCCCGTGATATTCCTGGATGCGTTGCGCATTAAAGTCCGCGACGGCGGCCGGGTAGTCAACAAGTCCGCGTACATGGCAATCGGCGTGGACCTCGACGGCATCAAACACATCCTGGGATTGTGGATTGCCAAAGAAGAAGGTGCTTCCTTTTGGGCACACGTGTGCGCCAACTTATCTAACCGCGGGGTCAAAGACGTCTTTATTGTCTGCTGTGACGGGCTGAAAGGCCTACCAGAGGCTTCTGGAGGCAACCTGGCCGAATTCCATGGTACAAACCTGCATCGTGCACCTGATTCGCGCCGCGAACCGGCAGGTCACCTACGGGGATCGCCGCGCTGTGTCAGCCGCGTTGAAGAAGGTTTATACGGCTACTGATGAATCCACGGCAGAAGCAGCGTTGAAGGAATTTTCCGATTCTGAACTGGGTGTGAAGTACCCTCAGTCGGTCAAGGTCTGGCAGGACGCATGGGATAGATTCGTGCCATTTTTGCAGTTCCCACCAGCAGCCAGAAAGGTCATCTATACGACGAATTCCATTGAGTCGTTTAACAACCAATTGCGTAAAGCCACCCGCAACAGGGTGCAGTTCACCAACGATGAATCCGCGCTGAAAACGCTGTGGCTGATGATCTGCACTATTGAAGACAAACGAGCCGCAAAGAGAGCAAAGCAAGGCAAACGAGTCTCAAGAACAGCCGGCAGACTCATGGAAGGAGCCCGAGTGTCCGGCTGGAAACAAGCCATCAACCAGATGGCCGTGGCCTTTCCCGACCGCTTCGACAAATACCTATAAACCTAGCCCCACACACAAACAACTTGACACGCTCATTGCTCGTCGTTGGGTGTGCGCCAGTCCATGGGCGCGGTAGGAACGAGTGCAGATAACGCCCTAGCAGAATCGTTTAACGCCACCTTAAAGCGGGAAGTCTTGCGTGATAGGAAAGTCTTTGGCAATCCCATTATCTGCCGTCAGGAAGTCTTTAGGTGGTGCATGCGCTACAACACGCGCCGGCGACACTCGTGGTGCAACCTTCTAGCTCCCGATGACTTCGAAGCACTCACATCAGCTACACTGACCAAAGCAGCATAGCTAACCCCCGACGTGCCCACTTTCCGGGGGTCAGGCCCATAATAGAAATCAAGGCACATGCCTAGGAATAAAACTCGGGGCACTTCATCTCCCCAACTCGACTGGGTTGAATATCAGGTGGCCACCAAATGGAGGTCAGGTCGTTCCAGATTTTCCCCTCTATTCAAACGGAACAAAGCCTGGGACATTGCAGGCTTAAAGCAATTTGTGCGTGGCCAGTGGAAGTCCTGAGCTGAAATGGCGCGGCTTTCCGCTGAGCGGATCCGTGAATCCTAAGTCCGTCGCTGTTAAGCGCATGGGCACGGACATGTCTTCAGCTTCCTCAGGGAAAATCGTGGGGTAGACAGGATCGCCGAGGATCGGTATGCCCGCCTGCCACATGTGCAGCCGCAATTGATGGGTCTTCCCAGTCTGTGGTTTTAGGGTGTAGATGCCGAGGTCAGCCAGTGAACCGTGAACTTTTTCATAAGGGGCCTTATCAATGGGTTCTACCGATTCTAGTGTGGTGAAAGCATTTGGTTCACCATCTGCTATTCGTCCCTGGATTTCACCGGGCGTTTTAGTTAGGTGGGAGGACCATTGGAGGGGCGTCGGCAAGCGGCGGAATTCCGCGACCGCCTGGTAGGTCTTGTGGACTTTCTTTTCTGCGAAGAGGGACTGGTAGGCGCCGCGGACGTCCTTGTGCTTGGTAAATAGAAGAAGGCCCGAGGTGAGGCGGTCGAGGCGGTGTGCCGGCACTAATTCGTTATTTCCGGTGGAACGGCGAAGGCGTACGGTGGCGGTTTCGACGATGTGCCGGGCGCGCGGCATGGTGGCCATGAATGGGGGTTTATCGGCTACCAGGATGTTGTCATCTTCATAGATGATGGGGATGTCATAAGGCACGGGTGCTTCTGGTGCGGGGATGCGGTAGAAGAAGACATCGACATCTTTGCCGAGCACGGTACCTGGCTTTAGGGGAGTTTGATCGCGCAGGACTACCTCGCCCGCGGTGAATCGGTCACGCAGTGCCTGTGCATCATCATTAGGGTGGCGGTGGCGCTGCGAGGAGATGACTTTGCTGAGAAAATCCCAGGTGCTGAGACCTTCCTCCGGCGTGCGTACGCGCGTGGGGTTGAGCCCATTTTTAATGGGCAAAGGGCTGAATCCTTTTTTGTGGTGTATTAGTGTGTTTGACATGGATATTAATTCTCTCGCGGACCAGGTGCTGGCTTTTTTCAATGACGGAATTGGCGCGGTGATATGGGGCGTATTCCGAACGCTCCTCGAAATTTTCTCTCCGTCCAATTCTGATCCTGCAACTGTCAACCATTAAGCCTAATCCGTACTATAATTAAGTTATAACCACTGAAAGGAAAGATCATGGCTAAGGAAGACATTGTAGTCGTCGCCGTCGACGGCTCTGACGCCTCAAAGAACGCCGTCCGTTGGGCGGCAAATACGGCGATGAAGAGGGAAATCCCGCTGCGCATCGCATCGAGCTACACCATACCGCAATTCCTGTATGCAGAAGGTATGGTTCCGCCGAAGGATCTCTACGATGACTTGCAGGACGACACCCTGGAAAAGATTGAGGAAGCTCGTGCAATCGCTCACGAGGTAGCCCCAGAGCTCAAGATTGGGCACACCATCGCAGAGGGCTCCCCCATCGATATGCTCTTGGAAATGTCTCAAGACGTCACCATGGTCGTGATGGGTTCGCGCGGCATGGGCGGCCTGTCCGGCATGGTCATGGGGTCTGTCTCCGCAGCAGTTGTTTCCCACGCCGCTTGCCCGGTAGTTGTGGTTCGTGAAGATAATAACGTCACCGACTCCACCAAATACGGCCCAGTTGTCGTTGGCGTGGACGGTTCCGAGGTTTCTCAGAAGGCAACCTCCTATGCTTTCCGCGAAGCCCAGGCTCGCGGCGCGGCCCTCGTTGCCGTGCACACCTGGATGGATATGCAAATCCAGGCATCCCTCGCCGGCCTCTCTGCAGCTCAGTCTGAGTGGTCAGAGATTGAAAAGGAACAAGCTGAGGTGCTGGAAGAAAACCTGAAGGAACCGCGCGAAGAGTTCCCAGATGTTGAGGTGAAGAAGCAGATCACCCGTGACCGGCCCGTCCGTGCGTTGACGGAGGCCGCCGAAGGCGCGCAGCTTCTCGTCGTTGGTTCCCACGGCCGTGGTGGATTCAAGGGCATGGTCCTTGGCTCTACCTCCCGCGCATTGCTGCAGTCTGCACCGTGCCCGATGATGGTGGTACGCCCAGACGACGAAGGCTAAATCATTCACTAGCCTGACTTCCCAGCGCTCTTCTCCCGGCTTTTAGAGCTAGGAGTGGAGCGCTTCTGGTGTTTTAAAGCCACTTTGCTATACAAATGTGTCGCATTTGTTATCGCCACTTGAGTCACAGGGGTTTAAACTGGGCAGTATTCGACACGTTTATATTAGGAGGAAATCATGGGACTAGGTTTGGGTCTATTTACTTCAATCATTGTTGGTATCATTGCCGGTTGGCTGGCAGAGAAGATTATGAAGCGTGACCACGGGTTGTTTACCAACTTGGTGGTGGGTGTTATCGGCGGCCTCATCGGTGGCATCATTATCCAGCTACTGAATATTGAGGCTAGCGGTGGTTGGATCTTCTCCATCGTCGCTGCCACCGCTGGTGCTTGCATCTTGCTGTGGATTGTGGACAAGGTGAAACAATAGTCCGCATATAACTAGCGTACATACCGGTTTGTCTATAAAGTATAGATGAACCGGTTTTGTCGTTGTAGAGAGGAATCCATGGCAGAGAAGAAGTCGCGCCGCAATCGCCCCAGCCCGCGGAGCCGATTGCTGGAATCTGCAACAAAGCTCTTTAAAACTGAGGGCATTCGCGTCATCGGTATTGACCGCATCTTGCGCGAAGCGGATGTGGCCAAGGCATCCCTATATTCCTTGTTTGGTTCCAAGGATGCCTTGGTTATTGCCTACGTAGAGTCCTTGGATGAACAATTCCGCCAGGACTGGGAGCAGCGGACGGCTGCCATGCAGGATCCGGACCAAAAGATCTTGGCCTTTTTTGACAAGGTCATTGAGGAAGAGCCGGAGGAAGGATTCCGCGGTTCGCACTTCTTGAATGCAGCGGGCGAGTACCCGCGGCCTGAAACGGATTCGGAGCGCGGCATCGTCGCGGCCTGCATGCAGCATCGCAATTGGGTGCACTCTACCTTGACGGCTCTGTTGACGGAGCGCAACGGTTATCCCTCGGCCTCCCAAGCAAGCCAGCTCTTGATTTTCCTCGATGGCGGTCTCGCCGGATCCCGCCTGACCAAAGAAGCAGGGCCACTCTATACCGCCCGCGAGCTAGCTACTCAGATGCTTTCGGCTCCTCCTGCTGATTATTCGATTTAAGGTGCTTGCGCGCCTCAATGCGCAGCCGGTTGACCCGCTTTTTCTCCTCCTTGGAAAGAGCGGGTTGTTTTTCTTTATTCCGCCAATTTTGAAGGCTCTCACGACGCATCGCATTTACTTCATCTGTAAGCGGGTAGAACTCGCGCAGCATGATTTCGAAGATGATGGTCTGAATGAGGGTAATCCAATATGCACAGGCCCAATAAATAATGATGGCGACGGGAATGGGGCCATTATGAGCTAGGTGCCAGAGGAAGAAGGGCACGATGATGAGCAAAATGCCCATGAAAATGAATATGCGGCGGTTCAGTTTTAGATCGAATTGCGTGGTGAGGAAGCTGCGGATTAGGGCGATGATGGAATTCGCCATGGTAAAGACGATGGCAGCAATGAGGACGGGATTAAGAAGATCGCCGTGATCGCGGGCGAAGTCAGTGATTGGGGCACCGTAGAATGTGGTTTCACGAAAGGCGGCGACGTCGTCAGCATTGAGCATGCCGACGGTCTTTGAGTCCTGATCGATTTTCGACATCCGAAGGATTACTTGGTACAAACCAATGAAAACCGGAATCATGATGAGCGGTGGGATGCAGCCAGCAGCAGGTTTGTAGTTATAGCTCTTCATGAGATCCTGCTGATTCTTGATGAGCGCAGCCATTTCCTCTTTGGTGCTGGCCTGGTTCATTTCCTTAGAGATATCGTTATTCTCCGGACGCATGAGGACACCGATGCGTGCGGAGCGCAGCGACATCCAGTTGAGGGGGATAACGATGCCTCTCACGGTGAGTACCAAAAGGAAAATGGAGACAAGCCATGCAGCGGATTCATCAACGAAGCCGCTGATCAGCCAATGCCAGAATTTCATGATTCCGGAAACCGGGTACATGAAGAACTCGAACATGGTTTTCCTTTCGGAGAGGAAGTATGGTTTAGGACATGACAAAAGTTCTGGGCGAACTCATGCTAACCATTGGTTTGGTTTTAGTTCTATTTGCATTCTATGAAGCCTATTGGACGAATGTGGAATCAGGGCGCTTACAAGATGAAGCTAATGCAAAATTAGAAGAGCAGTGGCGCAACCCCCGGGAGAAAGTGGACCCAGATTTGGGAGAGGCTTTTGCACAGATGTACATCCCAGCCTTTGGCTCGGATTATCATTTTGCCATCATTCAAGGCACGGATGATGATGATCTTCTACGCGGACCTGGTCACTATGAGGACACACAAATGCCAGGTGAGACGGGGAATTTTGCGGTGGCTGGGCACCGCGTAGGCAAGGGTGCCCCATTTAATGATTTGGGTTCTTTGCACACCTGCGATGACGTTATCATCGAAACCCAAACGGAAAAGATTACTTACAAGGTGCTGCCTATCGATGGCGAGCATGCGGATTGCTTCGATGAAGTACCAGAAGAATATAGCCATGTTGCAGGCAGGCACATCACCACGCCTGGCGATGTCTCAGTGATCGACCCCGTCCCAGGAACTGAAGCGGACCCCACGCGGGGAATGCTGACTCTGACTACCTGTCACCCGCAATTTTCCAACGCCGAGCGCATGATCGTGCACGCGATGGAAGTTGGAAAGGAAGCTAAGTAATGTATCGCGCTTTGTGGAATCTATTGCCAGGACCGAAGCCAGTGAAGGCGCTGCTCGCCATCGCCATTGCGGTGGGAATCTTCTTCCTCCTCATGGAGGTTGTCTTCCCCTGGGTTTCGCCGATGATGCCCTATAACGACGTCGCGGTTTAAAGCCCTAAATTGGCAATGGCTTCCTGAGCAATCTGCTCGGACTTGAAGGTCTGTTGCTGATTGCTCCACACCAGCACCGCGTGGGTATCCTTTTGCACGGCATAGACGGCCTGCTCATTGACGATGCCCCGTCCGCCTTCCCAGCCTGCAAAGGAGGCGGGCTCGGTGGCATCGATTGGCGCGGCCCAATCCACCGCGGCGCGGGCGTCTTCTACAGTGGGCATCTCGCGCACGATGACGGTAGCTTGCGGGTGGTCTTGATAAGACCAGAAGACGCACGCGGGGGTGGGAAAGCGCGTGTCGATGCCCTGCTTGGTAAGACGCTCGCCATTGGTATTTTCCAACCAGCCGGGATCGATATAGGGGCAATCGCTCCACTCGTTGACCTCTGCGGTCTGTGCGACGTTGATGGCGGCGCTTTCCGGTGTCACCTCGTGTTCCGGTTCGGTCTGGTCTGCTTGTTCGGTCTGGCATCCCGCGATCCCTATTCCGGTCAGGGCGAGAAGGACAAGTAGGCTTTTGCGCATGAGCTCCACATTAGATCGGGATTCTGATGCACTGCGTACCGGCATTCATTTCTTGACTGCGGTCCTGTTAGTGGTGGGTATTTTTACTTCGGTGAAAATGCCGCTATCGCAGTCCCTTATTAACCTATTGCTATTGGTGGGGTTCGCGGCCGTCTACTTTGCGGGATCGATCTATGCGGAGCAGTGGCCGCGGCCCATGCGCTACTTGTGGATAAGCATCCTGACGGTGTTATGGGGTGCGGATCTTTTCGTGGCTCCCGCCGCCATTTATCTGGTATTCGTCATGTACTTTTTGTACCTGACGGTGCTGGATGTGACCGCAGGTATCCTGTGTGTCATCGGTGCGACCGTGCTCACTGTCGTGGTGCAGATACCGGGAGGTCTGACCTTTGGTGGAGTGATGGGACCGGCGGTCTCGGCACTAGTAACCGTGGCGATTACCTATGCGTTTCGCACCTTATCGCGCATGAACCGGGAGCTAGTAGAAACCCGTACGCAATTGGCGGCCACGGAACGAGACGCCGGCATGGTGGCCGAACGCCAGCGCATCGCCCATGAGATTCATGACACCTTGGCCCAGGGGTTGTCATCAATTCAGATGCTCCTGCACTCCGCCGACCGGGATCTGGATAAACACGACATTGCCGCCGCCCGGCGGCGCATTGAGCTCGCCCGGCGGGCCGCGGCGGATAACCTGCATGAGGCGCGGGCCATGATTGCGGCGCTGCAGCCTCCCACACTGACGGAGACATCCCTTGAGGCGGCGCTGACGCGCATGGCGGAAAACTTCGCCGCTACGGCGGGGTTCCAGGTGGAGGTCGAAAGCGAGGGCGCGGAGCAACAGCTGCCGATGAAAATAGAGGCGGCGCTATTGCGGATTGCACAGGGGGCGGTGGGGAACATCGTCAAGCATGCCCACGCCAGCCGCGCCCGGATCACCGTCACCTATGAAACCGACGAGGTGCGCGTGGATGTGGTGGATAATGGGCAGGGTTTTGATCCCGCGATGGTGGAAAGCGCGCCGGCGGGTCTGGGGCATATTGGCCTTTCTGCCATGCAGCGCCGTGCGCAGGAGCTGGGCGGCGAGGTGATCATAGAATCCGCGCCGGGGGAGGGAACGGCTGTGTCAGTTAGTGTGCCCTTTGATAAGGCGGTAGATTAAACTTTTGGTTGAGAAAAACATCGATAGGAGGGATGTCGTGATTCGGGTCCTTTTGGCAGATGACCACGAGATTGTGCGGCTGGGGCTGCGTTCGGTGCTTGAAGGTGCCGAAGATATCGACGTCGTGGGCGAGGTAGCGACGGCGGAGGCCGCTGTGTCTGCGGCACAAGCAGGCGGTATCGATGTCATCCTCATGGACCTGCGCTTCGGGGCGGGCCTGGAGGGAACGCGCGTTATGGGTGGCGTCGAAGCCACCGCGCAGATTCGTTCCTCCATGAGCACGCCGCCCAAGGTGTTGGTCATCACCAATTACGACACCGATGCGGATATCCTCGGCGCTATCGAAGCAGGCGCGGTGGGCTACCTCCTAAAAGACGCTCCACCGCAGGAGCTTTTGGATGCCGTCCATTCGACGGCGGAGGGGGACTCGGCGCTCTCGCCCATCGTGGCCGATCGCCTCATGACCCGAGTCCGCACGCCCCGCACCTCGCTGACCCCGCGCGAGCTAGAGGTTTTGCAACTGGTGGCGGCGGGGGCCTCGAACCGGCAAATTGGCCACGACCTCATGCTTTCTGAGGCCACGGTGAAGTCCCACCTGGTGCACATTTATGACAAATTGGGTGTGCGCTCCCGCACGTCCGCGGTGGCGGCCGCTAGGGAACAGGGCGTGCTTTGAACGTCTAGTGGGCGGCGTTGTAGGCGTCGATAATGTCTTGGGGGATTTTGCCGCGGCGCGCTACGTCATGGCCCTGCTTTTTTGCCCATTCGCGGACCTTGCGGGGATCGACCTGTGGGGACTCGGCATCGGGGGCGGCATGTGCGGCCTCGACAAAGGGAGCGATTGCCTCGTGGAAGCGGCGAGCATTGTCGCGAGATAGATCCATGAGGTAGCTACGTCCGTTGACGCTGAAGCGAACTACTTCTAATTCATCCTCACCAATGAGTTTATTATCTAGGTCATCATAAAATTGCGTGATTTCGCGGCGTGCCATAGTACCTCCATGGTTTATTGCGTCGATATGTTTGCCTAATGCCGGCATTTGGAATCTGAATTAACTTTAATTCAATTCTACCAGTGTGGAAATTAATAGACAATAAAAATTTACTTATTGGCGCTCGCGTAAAAAATATCGCCGCCACCTTAAAGAAAGGTGAACGGCGATTGGTAGAAAGAAAAAGAGAAATTAAGCGCCCAGGCGCTGTTGAATCTCCGCAGTAACGGAATCGATCTCTCCGCTAATGGTCTTATGTGCACGGCGGCGCTGCTGCTCCGTCATGAATTCGGCGTTATCGATCGCGGAATCAACCTCCTCGAGGCGCTCGCGCACGTCGCGCTTGAAGCCGGCGGGCAGATCTACATCCTTGAGGGAATTACGGATGCCGGTGGTGCGGGCCTTGAGCGGGGCGCCATAGCCAGAAAAAGAGGCCATTTCCGCGGAACTCACGCCTGCCTTGTGAGCCTTGCGCTTTTCTTTTTCGGACTTAAGGCCCACAAATGCGCGATAAACGAGGGGAAGCAACAGCGGGGCGGCGGTGCGCAATGCGCCTGCATAGCGCTTGACCTTGCCAGAATTAAAGTGGCCCTCGCGCAACTTTTCCAGTTCTTTTTCCGCCATTTTTTGTTCGTGCTTCCGGCGCTTTTTGAGGCCCTTTTCTTCGGCCTTAACAAGGTGCTTTTCTTGCTTGGCAAGGAGCTTTTGTTGGCGGCGACGATCCTTCGACTGGGCCTTTACCTCAGCCTTGGCGCGCGCCTTTGCCGCCTTGGCCTGCGCACGCGCTTCTTGGCGAGCCTTTTTCAATTTCTTGAGGATACTCATTATTTTCCCTTACGTTTGATCGAGTCTGGATTCAACATTACCTTGCTGTTCTATTAAGCTCACCCGGTGTGGAGGATGTCGTTGTAGCTTCGGATCTCGTTGGGTGCCGCTATCGCTTGGTGCAGCGGCGCGCCCACCCGGAGATTCCGCGCACCCGATCCTCGATCGCTAGGGCCGAACGCCACAGCGCCGCCGTAGACGCGGTCATGGAATTATTCCCGCGCAAAGCCCCTGGCCGTTTCCGGCGCATCGATCTAGAAGGCGATGATTGGGAACGCGCCATGGCCACGCTGGAGGCCATTGCCTCCGGCTATACCCACATCACCAATGCGGTCTTTGCCACCGAAAAGTGGAAAGTACACGTGGAATTGCTACTCCGAGAGGGCAGCTCCTATACCCCCATTATTGTGAGCAACCACCGCGTCGCGCGCAAGAACCCAAAGAAAACCACGCTTGCCGTGCCCACCCATCGCCTTGGGCTGAGCGAGCCTATGGAGGTTCCGTATAAGTCCCGCCACCATGCCGTCGATGGGTATCGCTTGGCGCTCGCCGCCCAGGCCTTGGAAGACATGGGCCTGAACTCTGGGCGCGGCGGTGCCATCGGGCAGGACCGCCAGCAGGCCTTTTTCACGGAGACGGCGAAGTTTGACGTGCAGCGCGCTTGGGATAAGCCGCTTCCCACCGCGCCGGTGCGGGTCAAGGAATGCGCGAGTTGTAGGTTCTGGCCCCTGTGCGAGCAAGAGCTGGTGGCGGCGGACGATATTTCCCTTTTCTTACCGGGCGATCTCGCCCGCCCCTTTCGCGAGCGCGGCATTACCACGGTGCAGGCGCTTATCGATGCCAATGCGGGCGAGCCCTCCCGCCTCGCGGCCGCGTGGCGCTCCGGTCAGACGCTGTTGCGCCGCGGGGATACAGCGGTGCCGCGCGCGGATGTCGAGGTGGATGTGGACATGGAAGCCTACATGGACCAGGGCGCTTACCTGTGGGGCGCGTGGTTCGAGGGCGAGTACCACCCCTTCGTGACCTGGGAGCCGCTAGGCGGGCGCGCTGAGGCGGAGATCTTCGCCGAATTTTGGCGGTGGTTGATGCGGTTGCGCGATACAGCGCATGCGGAGGGCAAGACCTTTGCCGCTTATTGCTATTCCGCCCACGGCGAGAACCACTGGATGCGCCGTTCCGCGCAGCGCTTCCGGGAGGTAGATGAACGGGACGTAGAAGACTTTATCTCTTCCCCGGAGTGGGTGGATATGTTTGCCTACGTGAAGAGATCCTTCGCGGGGCCCTTTGGGCTGGGGCTCAAAGTGGTGGCCCCAGTGGCGGGATTCCGGTGGCCGGACGAGGACTTTGATGGCGAGGAATCCGTGAACGCGCGCCGGGAGGCCCTGGCCGGCGACATGAGCGTCCGGCAGCGCCTCTTGGACTATAACGCCGGCGATGTGCACGCCACCCGGATAGTGCGGGAGTGGATGACCGCCGGCGCGCCGGGGACCCCAGAGCTCTAGAGCGCCGCGAATAGGGCGTAGATCACCGCCAGGATGGCGATGCCGATATAGATTTGGTTCCAGTCCGCGGTGGTTTTCGGCGCGGGACCCTCCGCCTTTTTCATCAACACCTGCTTTTGGGCCTTGACCGCGCGGGCGATGAATATGGGGTAGACCGCCAAAGAGCCGATGCATAGCAGCGAGGCCACCACCTTGAGCACGGAGATATCCGTGCCCATCCAGATAAGCAGCCCGCCATTGACGAATGTGGCGCGCAACAGGCCCCACCGATCTAGCTCCTGAAGCCCCGCGCGGACCGCGCCGGGGCCACCGCCCATGGTGGTGGGAAGGAGATAGCTCATGACTCCGATGAGCAGCTGCGCCGCAAACCCCACGACGAGGCCGAGGGTGGGAAGCCCTGGTTCCGCAACGAGGAAGTGCTGTGTGGTGTAGTACGCCAGGGATAGCACCAGCCAGAGTGCGGCCATCAGCACCGAAACGGAGGCAAAGTTAACGCGATCGCGCGGTGCGCGGGCGACGTCGATGACATTGCCAAGCCACTGGTGCAGGCTCAGGATCCAACCGATGCAATAGATAATCAGCCCGAGCTGTGGGAAGTTCAGAAACGCGCCAATGGTCGTTGCCACCACGCCCAGGGTAAGCAGTAGGAACGAGGAGGACATGCGTTCATTGGTGCCCTGCGTGCGCCAGATGGTGGGAAAGAGGATGGTCAAAGAACCTGCTGCGGCAAGGCCGATGAAACCGCCGATATTGGCGGCGATATGGGCCAAGAGCAACTGTGGATCACCCGGGTGGATGGCCAGGATTGCGCCGAAGACCGCACCGACCGGCAGGCACAGCGCGGATAGCACATAGGCGCCGACAACCGGGCGGAAGCGCTTATCTTTAGCTGTTCGCCACTGGGTAAAGAGGGACACCGCGTGCCATAAAACGGTGAGCGCGATAAGCATGGCACCGATCTGGGTCAGTATCCAGTGATGATCCCAGAACTGCACGAGGATTTGGCCCGCCACGGCGATGATGATGCCGATATTGAGGATATAGATGCGCGCGAGCTGCTTGGGGCGGGCGGAATCCGGCAATTTTTGTTGCACGAATTTTTCAGTCAGGTGCTGCGACCACACCAAGATGCTGTTGGTGACTAGGCCCAACGTGAAGAGGTGGATTAGTACCCAGCGATAGTTGGGCACAAATATGTGCGCTGCGCCCACCACGATGAAGACCATCATCCAGATGGACACGGGGCGTGAGGCTTTGCGGTGCCAGGTGCGGCTCGACCACTTATCTTGAGGCATAAAACCGAGTTTAGTCGGATTTAACCTTGGTCCAAGTCAATGCCGTGAGAGCGAGCGCAAAGGCGGTGAAGCAGGCGATGAATTGGTGCCAGGTGAGGGCATCGAAAAGCACGCCTGCTAAGGCGCCCACGATGGAAGAGCCCAGGTAATAGCAGAAAACGTACATCGAGGACGCCTCGGCGCGGTCGTGGGTGGCCAATTGCCCCACCCAGCCAGACGCGGTGGAGTGGACCGCGAAGAAACCGACGGTCAGGCACACCATGCCGATAAGCGTCATGGCCAGGTTGCCGGCGCAGAGGATAATGCCCACGGTAAAGAGCGCGGCAGAACCGACCATGGTTTTACCGTGCCCAATGCGGGCGACCAGCGTGCCCGCCCGGGCCGAGGACCACGTGCCAGAGAGATAAAACAGGAAGGCAAAACCAGCTAGCGCCGGGGACAGGCCAAAATCCCCGGTTAGGCGGAAGGTGAGGAAGTTATACATGGACACGAACGTGCCCATGGATAAAAAGGCAACGATAAATAGCGTGGCGAGATCCTTATTTGCCCAGTGCCCAAAGACCGCGCTCAGCTCGGAGCGGAAGTGAATTGGCTTGGGGTGAAAATTTCGCTGGGCGGGCAGGAGGAGCCAGCAGGTAATGGCAAAGGCTAGGGAGACCACGGCGGAGCCGAGCAGAGCCCAGCGCCACGAGGAAAACTCCACGAGGCCCGCGGGAATGATGCGGCCGGTGAGCCCGCCCACGGAATTGCCGGCGATATAAAGGCCCATCGCCTTAGGCAAAGCGTGATCCTCGAGCTCTTCCGATAACCAGGCCATCGCCGTCGCCGGTGCTCCAGACAACATCGCGCCCTGCAGCCCGCGCAGGGCAATGAGCTGCCAGCCCTCTTGGGCCAGGGGCACCATGAGGCCCAAGATAGTGGCGGCGATGGCGGAAATGAGGAGGATGCGCCCGCGCCCATAGCGCTCAGAAAGAATGGACGCCGGAACCACACAGATGGCTAACGCGCCGGTGGCGGCCGAAACGGTCATGGCCGCCTCCGTGTGCGAGATGCCCATATCCGTTACCAACGTGGGCAAAATTGCTTGGGTGGTATAGAGGCTAGAAAACACCGCCAAGCCCAACAGGAGCATGGCGATGGTGGCGCGCCGGTTTCTGGTCATGCATACCAGCATTCTCTTCACGGGCGGCGGTGTAAATTGCGCCACACCCTTGATGGGGTTAGTGCAAGCATAAAAATGCCGCCCTTCCAGTAAGGAAAGGCGGCGGAAAGTAACTAAGTTAGAAGTTACTTCTTAGCTGCAGCGAAACGCTCTGCAACGTCGTCCCAGTTGAAGACGTTCCAAGCGGCCTTGACGTAGTCGCCCTTCACGTTCTTGTACTGCAGGTAGTAAGCGTGCTCCCACATATCGAGCATGAGCAGCGGGGTGAAGTCAACGGAGACGTTGCCCTGCTGGTCGGTGAGCTGCTCGATGATCAGGCGGTCAGCGATGTGGTCGTAACCCAGCACTGCCCAGCCAGAACCCTGCAGGGAGGTAGCGGCACCAGCGAAGTGTGCCTGGAACTTCTCGAAGGAACCGAAGTCGCGGTCGATAGCCTCTGCCAGCTCGCCGGTGGGCTGGCCGCCACCGTTCGGGGACAGGTTCTTCCAGAAGATGGAGTGGTTGGTGTGGCCACCCAGGTTGAATGCCAAGTTCTTGGACAGGGCGCGGATACGGTCTGGGTTAGCCTCGCCGTTGCGCTCTTCTTCCAGTGCCTCGAGGGCAGCGTTAGCACCCTTCACGTAGGTTGCGTGGTGCTTGTCGTGGTGGAGCTCCATAATCTCTGCGGAGATGTGTGGCTCCAGTGCGTCGTATGCGTATGGGAGGTCAGGAAGTTCGTAAACAGCCATTTGTGTAATCCTTTCTTCGGGTACGTGTCCCGATGATAGGCACGATCGAAAGATTTCGCCATGATTAATTTGAAGTCTGCAATTACAGCGAATATTTAGTGGCCCGGGAATCTATTTTCCCAGTACAACGTTATTAAGGGAAATGGAGAAAGGAGCTTTACCTGATGTGGATGTTTAAACCAGAGCCGAAGATGGTGGCTGCGGAAGATGCCTTGCCGGGCCGCAGCGAGCCGGTCTTGGACCCAGCCCCGCACGCGGTGCTAAATACCCCAATTACCGGTCCGTGGAAGGACGGCCAGAAATCGATCTTGATTGCCCTGGGCTGTTTCTGGGGCGCGGAGAAGATGTTTTGGGAGACCGATGGCGTCGAGTCCACCTCGGTTGGCTACGCCGGTGGCACGACTCCGAATCCCACGTATTATGAGGTCTGCCGCGGGCAAACCAACCATGCAGAAACCGTCGAGGTCACCTATAACCCGGAGAAGATCTCCTTGCGCGAGCTCGTGGTGAAGGCACTGGAAGCCCACGATCCGACGCAGGGCTTCCGCCAAGGAAATGACGTGGGCACGCAGTACCGCTCCGCGTTTTATCCCCGCACCGAAGAAGAGCGGGGAGAGATCCAAGCAATCGTGGATAGCTACGCGGATAAGCTCAAAGAATTTGGTTTTGGGGAAACCACGACGGAAGTAAAGCGCTTAGCTGATACGGACTCTGGCGAGTACTACTTGGCCGAAGACGAGCACCAGCAGTACCTGCACAAGGTGCCGAACGGATACTGCCCGCACCACAGCACCGGTGTGAAGTGCGATTAGGCGTCGAGCCGGATAAATCCGGCGATTTTGCCGGCTAACTTTGAAGTGAGGTTCAGGCGCGATTGGGAGCCTAGGACCTCGTCCCAGTACCAGAGCATTTCCTGAAAGTAGTTATGCCCGTGGCCACCTGGGACGTTCAGGGAGTTGATCTGGTCCAGGCCAATCTGCCACCAAGTAATAAACGGCGCCCAGCGCAGGTGGCGGAGCGTATCCGCCCGGAGTGTCTCCGGTTGGGGTTCGTGCATCCAGGTGGGACGCCGGAACATCAGGTTCAGGTCCCACCACACGATGGCATCGGAGGCATGCTGGGCGATGAGCACGCGAGGTCGGCGCCAGCTGGAAGGAAAATCGTTGCCAAAGGCATCGTGGCGCGAGTGTTCCGGTTGGGCAACAAAGCGGACGTGTTGCCCGTCATCGATGACGGGGAGCCGCTCGAGCGAGCCGATATCGCGGCGCAGGCGCTGGGTAAAGTGCGTCATCCGCGGTGGGCCAGAAAAGACCGCGCCGCTGCAGGCGGCCAGGAGTTCTTCCTTGTTCTGGAAGTTATCCATAATGGCGTAGGCACCCAGGGATTCCCCCGCAAGGTAGAGCCGCGGGCGGTCTTCTTCCGGGAGCTTGTCAATTTCTTCTTGGACCACGGAAATGAGCTCCGCGGCGGCGCGCTTGGGCGCGTTTTTATCCACGAGGTAGGCAAAAACCGAGGGCAGGTAGGAATACTGCATGGTGACGGTGACGCAATCACCGGCGGTCAAAAACTCATAGGAGCTCGCGCCCCAGTTATTGATCCACCCGGATCCCGCGGGCATCTGAATGACGATGGTATCCCGGCGCAGCGCACCGGTGCGCTGCAATTCTGAGCGCACCTTCTTCGCCGCCTGGGCAAAAGAACGCCCTGGGATATAGCCGGCATAAATGCGGATGGGTTCTTTGGCGGGAGCGCCGGTGATGCTGCGAATATCGCGGGCGCGCGGGCCGTTGGAGACAAACCGCCGCCCCTGTTGCCCCAGCGCGGACCAAGGTTCAAGTGACCACGGGCTGCCGGAGCGCTCCGGCTCCCAGGGCATCGACGTGCCGGGAAAGATTTGTTTATTCAGGCGCTGGGCCTTGTGGGAGAGCGAACGGATCCAGCGCCGGAATACCACGCGGTCCGATAGCCCCACCGCGGCCACCGTTAGGCCTGCGGTAACGACCGGCCAGGCCACGAGTGCTGGAACCCAGCGGCCCAATTGGCGCGATAGTTTGGTCACGGTCAGTTGTGCGGCCTCGCCCACCAAGAGCAGCGCGCCGTATCCGGCGGTGCCGGCGGCTAGGCCGATGGCCGCGGTAGCCGGACCGCGAACCAATTGCTTATTGACCAAACCCGCCTGCTTTTCCTGGTTGCGCAGTGAGAGCGCCGCGTTGAAGGCGGTGCCGGCGCCAATCGCTAAGTGCAAAATCTGGCGGTGCTGCGGGCCCAAGCGGTCTTGGGGGCGCTTGCCCAGCCGGTTGAGCACGAAACTCGTCGTGGCCGCCCCGAGGTGCCCGATGGCCTGGCCGATAGATACATTCGCTGCCGTCACCCACCACGGGCGGGGCAGCAAGGACGGCGATACCGCGGCCCACGTGGCCAGCTCTGCGCCTAAGATTCCGGCCGACATATGGGGCGGCAACGTCTGCCGGCTGGTCATGCGGACGACGGGCGTGAGATCCGCGACTACGCCAAGAGAAATTAGTGCAGCGCGGCTGAAGGCGCGTTTCATGGTTGCCCATTATCCCAGAACATGCCTCGTTGCGCAGTGTGAAACATTCCGCATGCAAAACCCCGCCCGGCGTTGCACAATGGGGTCATGGCAAATCATGTAGGAAATAAAGTCGTTCTCATTGGCGCGGGTGACGTGGGAGTCGCTTACGCCTACGCACTTGTCAACCAGAGCATCGTCGACCACCTGGCCATCATCGACATCGATGAGCGGAAGCTGGAAGGCAATGTCATGGACCTCAACCACGGTGTGGTCTGGTCGCCACAGCGTACCCGCGTCACCAAGGGCACCTACGAAGATTGTGCGGACGCTGACATGGTCGTCATCTGCGCCGGCGCCGCCCAAAAGCCCGGCGAAACCCGCCTTGACTTGGTGGATAAGAACGTCAAAATCATGAACAGCATCGTCGGAGATGTCATTGCTAATGACTTCGACGGCATTTTCTTGGTCGCCACCAACCCGGTCGATATCCTGACGTATGCAGTATGGAAGGCCTCCGGCTTTGACCACAAGCGGGTCATCGGCTCCGGTACGATTCTGGACTCCGCGCGCTTCCGCTACATGCTGGGTGAATTGGAGGGCGTGGCCCCGAAGTCCGTGCACGCCTACATCATTGGTGAGCACGGCGATTCTGAGCTGCCCGCCGTCTCCACCGCGAATATCGCCGGTGTCCCGCTTTCGCAGAAGCTGGAAAAGGATCCGGAATACGCCGAGCGCATTGAAAAGATCTTTGAAGAAACCCGCGACGCCGCCTACTCCATTATCGATGCAAAGGGGTCGACCTCCTACGGCATCGGCATGGGGCTGGCGCGCATTACCGCCGCGATCATCCAAAACCAGGACGTGGCGCTTCCCGTCTCGGCCTACCTGCAGGGCGAGTACGGCGTGGAAGACCTCTACATCGGTACCGCGGCCATCGTGAACCGCACCGGCATCGTTCGGCCGGTAGAGCTGCAGCTCAACGAGCACGAAAAGGAACGCTTCGACGCTTCTGCAAAGACGCTCAATGACATCAAAGAGAAGTTCTTCGGCTAGTGCACATCGTCGCGCATAGGGGATATTCCGGAAAATATCCGGAGCTATCCCCCTTAGCTTTTGAAAAGGCCATGGAGCTTCCCATCCATGGCGTGGAGTGCGATGTGCGGTTAAGCCGCGATGGCAAGGTGGTGGTCCAGCACGATCCCACCTTGGAGCGAACGACGGGGCGCGCCGGGCGGGTTTCGGCGATGGATTGGCAGGAGCTGAGCGAGGTCGACATCGGCAAGGGGCAGCGCATGATGCTTCTCGATGACCTCCTGGCCCTGCTGGGGGACAAGCCCCACCACCTTTATATTGAAACCAAGCACCCCTCCGGGCAAGGTAGCGCCTTGGAAAAGCGGGTCATGGAACGACTGCGCGCCGCCGGGCTCGATGAGGATCCGCGCATTCACGTTATTTCCTTTTCCCACAAAGCCATCCGGCGCATGAAGATTTTGGCACCGCATATTGACCGCATTTACCTGCGCCGAGACTGGGAACGCCATTTTAATCGCTCGGATTTCATGTGGTCGCGGCCGAGCGCCCTGGGGGTTTCCCTGCTGCGCGCCAAGATGCAGGCGGCCATTATCGGCGCGCAGGGCTTGCCTACGTATATGTGGACCGTTGATAAGCCGGAGGACATGAAGTGGGCCTGGTCCAATGGCGTGGACATGCTTGCCACCAATCAGCCGGAGGTGGCCCTGCGCGCTATTGAGCTGTAGGCAGGTATCTTGGAGGCATGGCCAAGAAGAAAAAGAAACAAGAAGACCTGCCTGAGGGCATGTCCCGCCGTCAGGCGAAGCTTGCTGCCCGCGCCAAAGAACGCGCCGCCTTGGAAAAAGACCCGCGCCCCTATAGCGGCCTCGCAGCGGAGGCTTCCCTCGTTGCCATGCAAGAGTTTGTGCCTTCTGCTTTTGCGAAGCTCGACGTGAAGGGCTGCGATAGGAACGTCTACGTCTCCACTGTCCTTCCGGGCGCCACCGCGGCGCTGATCCGCGATGAGGAATTCGGCGGCGATGCTTTTGTGGCACTCCAGGTGCAGTCTCACACCCACAACCCCGGCCGGGATCTGGCTTTCGCTCTGAACTGGGTCAAGAACAACGAGCCAGGCTCGACCCTGGAATCAACCGCGGCCGATGGCTCGCAGCCGGAGCTTAGTGAGCTTATCGATGCCGCAACTACCCTCGACATCGAAGTCCACCAGGACTTCAGCTGGTGGATCCCGGAAGGCGCACAGGTCACCCCCGAGGTATCGCAGTCCATGCGCGCCGCCAATGACTCGGTCATCGAATCCCACCAGGTGGGCAAGGACATTACCGGCACAGCCTTTTGGGCCAATGCCGGCGGCGGCAAAGCGCACGTGCGCTGGGTGCGCCCGAACGACGATGAGGCCGCGTTCCTCAATGCCCTGGCGCGAGTCGCCGCGCGCGGCGAGCTGAACTTGGGCGAGGACACCAAGTTTGCCGGAGTATTCCGTACTCACGGCCTTATTGCTCCCGTCTTTGACGTGCAGCCCGAGGTTGATTATTCCTCTTATGAGGACAAGCTCGCGGGCGTAGATAAGGCCTTGGAAGAAGAAATCTCCAATGACGCGCAATTGAACGCAGAAGAGCGCAAGCAGCTAGAAAACATCAAGTCCCGCCAGGTGACGTTGCGCTAAACGAACCACACCAAAGCGGCCCTTTCCCTACAGTACGAGGAGGAAAGGGCCGTTTTCTTCGCAATCTAGCTAGGACGAGTTAAGGCATGAACAAGAAAAACTCAGGGCCTCGGCGCATAGCCTGGGCTTTCGCAGCCGCCGGCGCAATAGCCTTCATCCTTGGCATAATTAGGATGTTCTCTATGGATCCTGTGGAGTGGAGAATTCTCCTTGAATTCTTCATAGCAACCACACTTGCTGGTTTCTCAATAACGTTTTTCCGATACGAAGATTGAGTTCAGGCCTATTTCATGGAGTCCCAGAGTTGTTGGGCGCCTTCATCGTCCCAGAGCACGACATTGCCCACGACGGTGTCCTGGAACCCGCCAATGGGAACGGTTTCCGTATCTACGCCGGAGCCCATCGCAAGCGCCACGCGGGCCAGGTGCCATACGTGGTCGCCATCGCCCACGATGAAGGAGGAGGCGGTGTGGTTAATCAGGGAAATCGACCGGAAGGGGTTAATCAGCGTGGCCGGGGAAGTGATCTTATCTAGGAGCGCGGCAAAGAATTCGCGCTGGCGCTGCACGCGGTCGAGATCGCCCATTGCGGTGGCGCGGGTGCGCACATAACCCAGCGCATCGCTGCCCTCTAGCTTCTGGCAGCCTTCCTGCAGATCGATGCCCGCCAGGGGGTCATTGATGGGCTCTGCAACGCAGATATCAACGCCGCCGACGGAATCGACCACATTGGCCAAACCACCCATGCCGATTTCGGCATAGTGATCAATGTGCAGGCCAGTATTGCCCTCCACGGTTTGTGCTAAGAGCTTTGGCCCGCCGTAGGCAAAAGCGGCGTTGATCTTATCCATGCCGAAGCCGGGTACTTCCACGTAGCTATCGCGCGGAATGGAGACCAGTTGGGCTCGGCCGGAGCGTGGGATATGCAGGAGCATGATGGTATCGGTGCGGCCCTCGCCCACATCGCCACCGGTGCCGAGGGCTTGTTGATCCTCTTCGGACAGGCCCTGGCGGGAATCGGATCCCACCAACAGCCAATTGGTGCCGGAGGTATTGGCCACCTGCTCATCCGGGAGGGCATCCACGCGGGTCAGGCGCGTATCGGCCCACAGCGCGAAGATGAGGCTGCAGACCACGACGAAGAGGACAAAGATGCCGACGCACCCAAAGAACCGCTTGACCGGATTGGTCTTTTTCCGGCGGCTATGCGGTTTAGAGTGGCGGCGGGGCGGTTGCTGCGCTTGTTGTGGTTGGTAGCGCTGTTGCAGCTGCTGCGGCGATTGCGGCTGCGATCGCTGTGGCGGCCGTTGCTGTGGCTGTTGTGGCCGCTGTGGTGGTTGCTGCGCGGAACACTGCTGGGCCCGGTACTGGCTGGGGTAGCGGGTAGGGGTTTCCTGGCGCGGGATGTGCTGCTGCGGCTCGGCACGATTCGTGCGCGGCCGGCGGCGGATGGGCCGACCGTAGCGGTCCTTGAGGGGACGGCCATCGGCCCCAAGGACGAACTCACTGGATGAGCTATCGCCAGCGCGGCGCGCCTCCCGATGCGGATCTCGTCCTGATTCAGTCATGCGCTATACCTTACAAGGCGCCGGCCAATTCCCCCGCTTTCCTCGCGAGCACGCCACTATTAAAGCACAGAAAGGCCGAAGGAATAGGCGAGGAAAGCGATCGCATCGATAAGAAAGTGCGCGATGACAAGCGGCCACACGCGGCCTGTGCGGTGATAGTAGTAGCCGTAGATTACGCCCATGATGATATTGCCAAAGCCGGCCGATACCCCCTGGTACAGGTGATATGAACCGCGCAGGATGGAGCTAGCTGCCAAGGCAGCCGGCAGCGACCAGCGCGCCTGGCGCAGCCTCGTCATCAGCCACATGACCACCACGGTCTCTTCCGCAAAGGCATTTGCGGCGGCCTTGATGAGGGACACCGGAATCTCTAACCACGCATTGTCGAAGTCACCGGGGATGACCTCTTTGCTCCAGCCAAACTGCATCGCGGCGAAATACAAAACTAGGCCCGGGATGCCGATGAGCGCGGCGAGTCCCGCGCCGTGCAACCAATCAGAGGCACGGTAGGCGGCCGGTTTAATGTGGTCTTGTGCCAGCAGGAAAATCACCAGCGCACCATAGGCAAAAAGGACCGCCGCCGAGCACAATTGCAGTCCCAAATCCACCCATGCCAGGCTGGATTGGCTGGAGTTGAGCGTGACGGATTGCTCATTGAGCGCCTGTGGAGCAGCCAGCGAATTGATAAGCCGCAACACCGCCCTGACCCCGGAAATACCAAAGGTCAGGGTGAGGACGATGAGCAGCTCGGCGCGTAGTTTCTTGGTCATGGGTGCAGGATGTGGGCGAGGCCTAAAAGTTGGGCATCGGAAAGCGTAATGCCTCCCACATGCACGCCGACGGGCGGGTGCGCGGGGATGGCCCAAGGTACAGAGATGGCGGGCAATTGGGCCATATTAAACAGCGAGGCCCATGGGGACCAGCGCGTTTGGGCGTCGAAATTCTCCGCGTGCGGAAGGGACAGGAAATGCCCCCGCGGCGGGGGATCCGCGGTGAGCATGGGCGTGATAATGGCATCGACCCGCCATTGCTGCGCTAGGAGCTCCGGGAGGTGGCGGACATGGCGCTGCGCCGCGTTCAGCTCTGCGGCGGATACGGTAGCGCCTTGCTGGGCCACCCAAGCCGCGTAGCCCTCTGCCTGCGGCAGCCCCACAAACCGGGAGGTAAAGATCTCGCGGAAGTGCGCAAACGTGGCCCCCGCCTGCGGATAAGGCGCAATGGGGACCACCTCGAACCCCGCAGCGCGCAGGCGATCCGCGGCCTCGCGTGCCGCCCGCAGGTGGTGGGCCTCCACCCGAGTCGCGGCAAAAAGGGGCTCAAGCAACAGCCCAATGCGGGCGCGCGGGGTGATCATGCGGTGGCCGTGCAGGAAGGCATTATCGGCCACAGTGCGGGTGATAAACCCCTCCGCGCCCAGGTTGCTGCCCGCAGGCTTAAAGCCCACGACCCCGCAGGCCGCCGCGGGAACGCGAATGGAACCGCCGCCATCGCTGGCCTGCGCCGCGCGCACGAGGCCGCGGGCTACCTGGACGGCCGCGCCGCCAGAAGAACCGCCCGGGGTGCGTCCTGGATAAAGGGGATTATCGGGGTGGGGAAGATCCACCGGCTCGGTATCGACGCGCAAGCCCAACTCCGGGGTGGAGGACTTGCCAATGAATACCGCGCCCTGCTTTTCCAATGTCGCGATGAACGGCTCGCTGACCGCGGGATAGTACGTGCGCTTGGCATTGCCCAAGGTGGTGGGCATGCCCGCGACATCGTTGAGATCCTTTGCAGATAGGACCCACCCGCACAGTCGACCGGTGCGGGCGGGGGTGCGCTGCAGATCCAGGTAGGTAAAACCGTGCTCTGTGGGGCCCATGCCCTGCACATCGGCGCGGAATCGTTCTATGGAAAAGTCCATGGCGCACCAGTCTAGTGGGCTAAGGTGACGGGCATGACTACAACCATCGCTTTCTTAGGCCCCGCCGGTACGTTCACGGAGGCCGCCGTGCACAAATTTGCCGCGGAGTGGGAAGCGCGCGGGGAGACCGTGGAGACCCTACCGGTGGACTCGCCTTCAGCGGCGGTGGCGGCCGTGCGCGCCGGGCAGGCCGATTATGCCTGCGTCGCCATCGAAAACTCCGTGGACGGGGCGGTGACGACGACCTTTGACGCGTTGGTAGAAGGCGATCCCGTACAGATTTACCGCGAGGTAGATATCCCCGTGACCTTCAGCATCATGACCCGGCCGGGAACGAAAGACATCACGCGCCTGAGCACGCACCCGGTGGCCTTCCAACAAATCCGCGGCTGGGTGGCAGAGAACGCGCCGGGCGTGGAATTCGTGCCGGCGAGCTCGAATGCGGCGGCGGCTCAGGCCGTAGCGCGCGGGGAGGTCGACGCGGCGGCGGCGCCAGCGCGGGCGGCAGAACTTTTCGGCCTAGAAACCAAGGCGAGCGGCGTGGCCGACGTGCAGGGCGCGGCTACCCGTTTTGTGTTGGTAGGCCTGCCGGGTCGCCCGACCGCACGCACCGGCCAGGATCGCACCAGCGTCATTTTCACCCTGCCCAACCAGCCGGGAACCCTGGTGGGGGCCTTGCAAGACTTTGCCCACCGTGGGGTGGATCTTTCCCGGATTGAGTCGCGGCCGACTCGCCAGACCTTTGGTACCTACCGCTTCTATGTGGACCTGATTGGGCATATCGATGACCAGCCGGTTGCTGAGGCCCTGCGCGCGGTGTGGTTGCGGGCGGAGGAACTGCGCTTTTTGGGCTCCTGGCCCACCGCGACGCCCGCCGGCCACCCGCCGCGGGACCTGGCTGAGGCGGATGCCTGGGTGGCGAGGGCGCGCAGGGGTCAATAATCTGGACGCATGACTGGAAGAATCATCCTGCTGCGCCATGGCCAAACCCATTCCAACGTATCCCGGCTGCTGGATACCCGGCCGCCGGGCGCGGAGCTTACGGATCTGGGGCGCAACCAGGCCACGGAGGTGGGCCGGGAGCTAGCGGGGTTCGTGGGTGATCGCGAGGTCGACTTCAAGTGCTCTATTGCGCTGCGGGCGCAGCAGACCGCCACCTTGGCGGCGCGCGCCTTTGAACAGGAGCGGAACCTGCCGCGCTTTTCCATTCCCATCGATGTCATCCCGAATGTGCAGGAGATTTTCGCCGGCGATTGGGAGCTCGATGCCAGCGAGGCCGCCCACCGCAGCCACGATACGGCCATGCGCGGCTGGTGTTACGGCGATAGCCAGGCCGCCATGGAAGGTGGCGAGCGGCTCCAGGACGTGCTTTCGCGTTTCCAGCCCGCATTGGAAGAGATTGCGGCGCAGCTTGCCGATGACCGCGATGTCATCCTCGTCAGTCACGGCGCCGCCATCCGGGTGGTGACGAAGCACGCCACCGGGGCGGACGCGGACTTTGCCTATACCGGTTATATGCCCAATTGCCGCTTTACCGTGATGGAACCGCGCGGCAAGAAATTTGGCGAGTGGACGCTTACCCGCTGGGCCGATATTGAGCTCTAACCCCAGCCCAGCTGGTGCAGTTCGTGTTCTTCCATGCCAAAGTAATGGCCTAGCTCGTGGAAGACCGTGACCTTGACCTGCTCGGCCAGGTCTTCTTCTGACGTGGCCCAGCGCTGCAGCGTGCTGCGATAGATGAAGATCGCATCGGGCAAATACCCGGTGTGGTCAAATGTGCGCCGAGGCAAAGCGACGCCTTCATAGAGCCCCAGCAAGGTGGGATTATCGGGGTTTTCCTCTTCCACCAGGATCACTAGGTTGCGCATCTTGCGCACGAATTCATCGGGCACCTGATCGAGGGCGTCATTGACCATCTCCTCGAAGCGCTCTTCCGAGACGGAATACATTTACGGCGCCGGCTTATCATCGCGAATCGGGTTGCGCTCAGGGCGCTCCTCCGGCGGGTTGCCATCGATGGAGAGCGCCTGGCGGCCACCGGTGGCGGTACCAGTGATGGAGGAGAAGCCGCCATCATCGCGGGCGTGGACGAGTGAGCAGTTCACGGACTTGGTGCCACCATTCCAGGACTCTTCCGATACGGTGCCCCAGAACGGTTGCAGCGTGGATTGGTAGAGCTGCTCTTCCCCGCCCAAGTAATCCTCAGCGGCGGCCGTGCAGGTATCCGAGAGGAATTTATCCATCTCCTTGCCGTCCGGGTACGCGTCGGGGAATTTCTTGCCCAAGTCGATGACGGATACCGTCTCCAGCTGGTGTGGCTGGCCGCAGTCCACGACGTGCGGTACCTGCTGATCATCGATGGCCAAGCACTCGCCCGGCTTAGCCAGATTGGCCTGCTCGGAGGCCTCGACGTTGCCGGTGGTCAATTGCGGCACGCCGTGATCATCGGTGGTCTGTAGGCCGCACAGCAGGGTGCGGTCACCGTTATCCCACGCGGATTCCGGCGGCAAAATGGAGGCAATATCGTATTTGCCGTGCGGATCCCACTTGCTGTGCAGGTAGCTCACTGTGGCGGATTCGCAGAGCTCATCGCGCAGCTGGTGCTGGCGGGTAAGCGCGGGCCGCGAGGCATCTGGGCCGAATTCGCTGGTGGGGTAGACGCTGAGATCCTCCACGGTAGAGACCTCAAAGCGGTGCTGCTCCGAGCATTCCACCTCTTTGAAGGAAGCGGCAGAGCCATCCTCGTTGATATCCCACGTCACGCAGGACCCAGCGGAAGCGGAGGTAAAAGGCTCCGTCTTCGGATCGGAGGATCCCGAGCCACCCGCACCGCCCTCAGCGGACTGCTCGGAAGAGGCCGTATTATCGGCCCCGTTGGAGCCGTGGTTGCTGACAATGCCGTAGATACCCATGAAAACGGCCGCCGCGATTGCTGAGATCAAGGCAATCTGGACGGCCACAGCGGAACGCCACGCAGGTGATTTCTTCATAAGGCCCATTATCTTACCCCTTAAGCAGGGTCTTTTCTAGATTGAGGTATCCCGGGAAACGCGGGTATTCAGGTGGTACCTATCAGTGCGGTAGACCGAGGAACACCATTCCACGGGCTTATCCCCCGAGCGCGAGCAACGCACGATGTGCAGCAGTGGGGAACCCACGGGGACATCGAGAAGCGGCGCAATCTCCTCATTGGCGGCAATAGCGGAGACGGTCTGGTCCGCGTCCGTGATGGGGACGCCAAATGTCTTATCCAAAATCGAGTACACAGAGTTATAGGTGTCATTTTCCAGCAGGCTCGGCGCAAAAGCGGAGTTGTACCAGCCGTCATCGATGGAATAAGGCTCGCCATCGCCCAAGCGCAGCCTGCGCAAATGAATTTGTTCCTCTGTGGCAGGGGTGCCAAAGAATTGGGTGGCCGCCTCCGGTGCGCTAGCGCGGCCGCTATTCAGGATCTTGGAGGAAGCCACCACGTCCTGGGCACTCATTTCATCGGAAAAAGAGGCCAGGTGAAGGCGCGATACCAAGGGGTTGGGGGCAACGAAGGTGCCTTTACCGCGCACGCGGCGCAATTTACCGGCGGCAACGAGATCCCCGATGGCCCGGCGCACCGTAATGCGGGAGACGCCGTAGGTTTCCTCTAGGAGCCTCTCACCGGGGAGGATATCACCGGGTTTGAAGGTGGTATTACATAATTCCTCCAGAATATCGTGCAATTGGGCGTGCTTGGGAGTGGGGCCATCGCTGATTTCGCGGGCCGGCAATTCTAGGGAGGACATGATTCCATAATAATTCGCTGGTTATTACCACGGCAAGGCAATGGCAGTGCGCTAGAATCAGTTCCGTGATTGATCTCAAGCTACTCCGTGAAAACCCAGACGTTGTCCGCGCCTCCCAGGTCACCCGTGGGGAAGACCCCTCGCTCGTGGATCAGCTCCTCGCAGCCGATGAGAAGCGTCGCTCTGCCATCCAGAAGGCAGACGAGGTGCGTTCCCAGCAGAAATCCCTGGGCAAGAAGATTGGTCAGGCCTCCCCGGAAGAGCGCCCGGCGTTGCTGGAAGGCGCAGATGAGCTGAAAGCCAAGGTCAAAGAGGCTGAAGAGGCTCGGTCCGCGGCTGAGGCCACGGCGGAAGAGCTGCAGTACAAGATCGATAACGTCGTCGAAGGTGCGCCCGCCGGCGGCGAGGATGACTTCGTCCTCGTTGAAGAGGTAGGCGAGATCCCGCAGTTCGATTTCGAGCCCAAGGACCACCTTGAACTCGGCGAATCCCTGGGGCTCATTGACGTCAAGCGCGGTGCGAAGGTCGGCGGTGCCCGCTTCTACTACCTCACCGGCGATGGCGCATTCCTGCAGCTGGGCATGCTGATGTTGGCTGCACAAAAGGCACGGGAAGCCGGCTTCCAGCTGATGATTCCGCCGGTTCTGGTGCGCCCAGAGATCATGGCCGGCACGGGCTTTTTGGGCCAGCACTCCGATGAGATCTACTACCTGCCAGCCGATGATCGCTACCTCGTGGGCACCTCCGAGGTAGCCCTTGCTGGCTACCACAAGGATGAGATCATCGATCTATCCAATGGTCCCCTGCAGTACGCCGGCTGGTCCTCCTGCTTCCGCCGAGAGGCCGGTTCCCACGGCAAGGACACCCGCGGCATCCTGCGCGTGCACCAATTCGACAAGCTAGAGATGTTTGTCTACTGCAAGCCGGAAGACGCAGAGGAAATGCACCAAAAGCTCCTCGATATGGAAAAGGAAATGCTGGCTGCGATGGAATTGCCGTACCGCACCATCGATATCGCCGGCGGTGACTTGGGCTCTTCGGCGGCCCGCAAATTCGATAATGAGGCGTGGGTGCCAACCCAAGGCACCTACCGTGAGCTAACCTCTACCTCCAATTGCACCACCTTCCAGGCCCGCCGCCTATCCACTCGCTACCGCGACGAGAACGGGAAGACGCAGGTAGCCGCCACCTTGAATGGCACATTGGCCACCACCCGCTGGATCGTGGCGATTTTGGAAAATCACCAACAAGCCGATGGTTCCGTCGTTGTTCCAGAGGCCTTGCGCCCATTCGTGGGCAAGGATGTTCTCACGCCGCAGTAGCCTGCGGAGCAAAGCTAAAGGAGCACCATGAACGCTGCGACGAATTTCTTGTACCGCCAGATCACCCACATTGGGCGCGGCCTCACCTTGGCCCAAGGCCTGCAGATGCGCCTGTCGGGGGAAGAGAATATTCCCGATGACGGCGGTGCCGTCCTGGTGTGCAATCACACCGGGTACATGGATTTTCTGTTCGGCGCGTTCATTGCCTATCGTAAAAAACGGCTGGTGCGCTTTCTGGCTAAGGCCAGCATCTTTAGCGCGCCAGGCGTGGGTGCCCTGCTGCGCGCCATGGGGCACGTGCCGGTAGACCGCATCGATGGCAAAGAGTCCTTGCGCAAGGCGGTAGAGCTTGCCGAAGCCGGCGAGCTCGTCGGTGTCTTTTCGGAGGGCACGATTTCCCGCAGCTTTGAAATCCGCAGCATGAAAACCGGCGCATCTCGCATCGCTTTTGAGGCGGGCGTGCCGGTTGTCCCGCAAGTGATGTTTGGTTCGCAGCGCCTGTGGACAAAGGGCCACAAGAAGAATTTGGGACGCACCAAGACTCCGGTCTTTATTTCCGCGCTCGAGCCGTATTACCCCACTGGGGACCCAGAAGCCGATACAGCTGAAATCCGACGGCGCATGCAGGAGGCCCTAGAGGGACTTTGGGAGGATTACGAGGCGGAGTTCGGCCCCATGCCCGCCGGCGAATATTGGGTTCCCGCGCGCAAGGGCGGTTCTGCCCCGACCCTGGAAGAGGCCGAAGCTCGCGATGCGGAGGTAGAAACGGAGCGGCACCGGGTGCGTCGTTTGCGCGATGATTTGGTAGGGCTCAAAGAGCGCGTTTCCGTTTCCACCGTTGAACTCGTGCGCAACCACATGGCCTCTGCCAAAGGTAAGGAAGGCCAGGAAGAACACGTTGGCGACGAGCCCCAGGAAAAGAAGCATATCGCGGCCGATACCTTGGAGTGGGTCAAAACCAATCTCAATGCCGTGGTGGAAGAGGCGACCCGTGGCTTGGATGAAGGCAAGGATAAGGTCGCCGATGTCATGGCGCAATTGAAGTCCGACGTGGCGCAGGCCCAGGCCTCTATTGCCGCAAGCAGCAAGGAGATCTGGGAAGGATCCGTGGTAGAGCAAGGATTGCTCGCCGCGGCGACACAGTCGCGCCTGATCGTTTCTCGCCTGCCGCACCGGCTCAAGGCCCAGTTTTCTGACATCCCGCGCGTAGTAGTGGCGCATCAAAGCACGCTGAACTGGGAAGACGATGCCCTGACCCCGCGGTTGAAGGCGGCGCTAGAAGGCATCTACCCCGCGGCGGAGGTGCTCATCGCGGTGTCGTGCGATGCGGATCTCGATGTCCCGCAGGCGGTGTGGCATATCCAGCTTGATGAGCAGGCCGAAAAGCCGCTCGTGGATAAGGAGGCGATGAAGGTTACCTCGGCCACGGCGGCCGCCGGCGTGGACTGCATCCTAGATGATTTGGAAGCCAAGCCGAGCGAGACTTTGGTCTTTGGTAATGAACCAGGGGATGAAGAATTTTTGAATCACATCCCGGTCGTTGCTCTAGAGACCGCGCCCATCGAGGTGGTCAAGGATGCGCAGGCTGTGACGTATTCCGCCGAGCGCGCAGGTATGTCTGAGGTTTTGGAAGCGATGGCCCGGCTACAAAAAGATTAGCCGCGTGCAAACGTTGGCGTTGCCACCCCCGCGAGGGGGTGTTTTTCTTTTTGGGGAGCTAAGCAAAGGGTGGAAATTGACTGCTTACGGGGCCGGAAGTTACGTGTGAGAAACCTCTAGTGAATGTTTACCCGGTGACCTCTAGCATAGGAGATAGGAGATATTGGCTCTACTTTTTAGAGCGCAATAGTCGCCATCATGAATCATCCAAAACTTGCTTTTAGCTGTGCTTACGCCATCTCATTCATCGTTTGTCGGAGCAAGCACACATGAGCACCAAGGAAGGAGATGCGGTCTCTAATGACCCAGCAAAGCAACCAATCCTTTAACCCCGAATATTTTGAAAATGTGTGGAACGGCTACGCGGATGAGGACTACGACGTCGTCATCATCGGTGGTGGCTCCGTAGGTGCCGGCGCGGCACTGGATGCAGCAACCCGCGGTTTGAAGACCGCAGTGCTGGAGACCCGCGACTTCGCCGCTGGTACCTCTTCTCGCTCTTCCAAGATGTTCCATGGTGGCCTGCGCTACCTTGCGATGTTTGACTTCCGCCTCGTGGCAGAGTCCCTAAAGGAGCGCGAGCTCAACATGTCCACGTTGGCTCCCCATCTAGTTAAGCCGCTGAAGTTCATCTTCCCGCTCACCCACCACGTATGGGAGCGCGTCATGATGTTCGGCGGCTTTACCCTTTATGACCTCATGGGCGGTGCAAAGAGCGTGCCGATGCAAAAGCACCTCACCCGCAAGGGCGCCCTTAAGGTCACCCCTGGCCTGAAGGAAGACGCCATCGTCGGCGGTGTGCGCTACTACGACACCCTGGTGGACGATGCCCGCCACACGATGACCGTGTTGCGCAGCGCCGCCGAGTACGGCGCCGATGTGCGCACCAATACCGAGGTCATCGGCTTTGATAAGGACCGCGGTGGCCGCATCGTTGGCGCCAAGGTCCGCGATACCGCCACTGGCCGCGAGGCCACCGTGCGCGGTAAGGTCTTCATCAACGCCACCGGTGTTTGGAACGACAAGATCCAGGAGCTGGCCGGCGTGGAAGGCAAGTTCACCGTTCACGCTTCCAAGGGTGTGCACATCGTCGTGCCAAAGGATGCCCTGGATGCAGAAGCAGCACTGTGCTTCGTAACCGAAAAGTCCGTCCTCTTCGTCATTCCATGGGGCGATTACTGGATCATCGGTACTACCGATACCGACTGGGAGAAGGGTCTATCCCTTCCGGATCCCGCCCCCACCAAGGCAGATATTGACTACATCCTGAATGAGGTCAACCAGCGCGTGCGTCGCCAGATCACCCGCGATGACATCGTCGGTGTCTACTCTGGCCTGCGCCCGTTGCTGTCCGGTAAGTCCGATTCCACCACCAACCTGTCCCGCAACCACGCCGTGGCTCGCGTGGCCCCGGGCATGGTTTCCGTTGCCGGTGGTAAGTACACCACCTACCGCGTCATCGGTAAGGATGCCGTTGACCTAGCCGTGAAGGAACTCGGCGGCAAGGTGCCGGAGTCCATCACCGAGCACACCCCGATCCTGGGCGCTGCCGGCTACCACGCACTGGCCAACCAGATTCCTACCTTGGCCCGCCGCTACAACCTGAGCGAGGACTTCATCGAGCACCTGCTCGGCCGCTACGGTTCGCTTTTGGGCGAGGTTCTGGCTCCTGCGCAGGATGACGAGTCCTTGCTCGAGCCCGTTCCTGGCGCAGAGTCCTACCTCTGGGCTGAGGTGCGCTACGCCGTCACCCACGAGGGTGCACTGCACTTGGACGATATCTTGACCCGTCGCCTCCGCGTTGCCATCGAGTTCGGTGACCGTGGCGTCAACGCAGCTCCCGCTGTTGCGGACTTCGTTGCTCCGCTGCTGGATTGGAGCGAGGAAGACAAGCAGCTCGAGGTGGATACCTTCACCAAGCACACCGAGGCCGAGCTGGCTGCCGAGGCAGCTGTAACTGACCGCGAAGCTAACGACATTCTGGTCCGCGCTGGCTCCGCTCGTCCGACCGAGACTCAAGGATAAGGGGAGGCGCTAATGGCTGGATCTGACGCATTTTTGTGGGAGTTTATCGGCACCACGCTGCTGATGCTTCTTGGTAACGGCGTGTGTGCGCTGGTAAACCTCCGCACTTCGGGCGCCCGTGGCTCCGACTGGATTGTTATTGCCTTGGGTTGGGGCATGGGTGTCTTCGTCGGCGCCAGCGTCGCTGACCCAACCGGCGGTCACTTGAACCCTGCGGTAACGCTCATGCTCGCGCTCAATGGTTCGCTCGAATGGAACTTGGTTCCGTTCTACGTGCTGGGCCAAATCCTGGGTGCTATGTTCGGTGCCTTCTTGGCCTGGGCCGCATTCAAGCAGCTCTTCGATGCGAATAACTACGACGAAGAGGGCAATGTCACCGGTGCCAATTCTGAAACCGCGGGCATCTTCTTCACTGCCCCCGCTCACCCACACAATGGATGGAATACGGTAACTGAGTTCATCGCCACCACCGTATTGTTGATATTCATCGCCTTCGGCCCTGCCGGCGGCGAGCTGGGACCGCTGAGCTACTTCGGTGTGGCATTCGTTGTTGTCGCCGTTGGCCTGTCCCTGGGTACGCCTACGGGATACGCCATCAACCCGGTCCGTGACTTGGGTCCACGCTTGATGTACGCCTTCGTCCTGCCCATTAAGGACAAGGGCAGCGCTAATTGGGGCTATGCTTGGGTGCCGATTGTTGGCTCGCTGCTTTCGGCCGTCGCCGTTGGTCTACTGTCCATTGCGCTTTAATCCAACCCTATACAGGAGAAATTAGACACATGAGTGATAAGAAATACGTCGCAGCTATTGACCAGGGAACCACGTCAACCCGCTGCATCATCTTCAACCACGATGGCGATCAGATTTCCGTGGGCCAGCTCGAGCACGAGCAGATCTTCCCAGAAAAGGGTTGGGTAGAACACGACCCGCAGGAGATCTGGAGCAACACTCGCCGCGCCGTGGGGGAGGCTTTGGCCAATGGCGATATAACAGTAGAAGATATCGACTCCGTCGGTATCACCAACCAGCGCGAAACCACAGTTGTGTGGGATAAGAACACTGGCGAGCCCGTCTACAACGCCATCGTCTGGCAGGACACCCGCACCTCCGCTATCTGTAAGGAACTGGCTGGTGAAGAGGGCCCGGATAAGTGGCGCCGCCGCACCGGCCTGCTGATCAACTCCTACCCTGCCGGCCCGAAGGTTAAGTGGATCCTCGACAATGTCGATGGCGTCCGCGAGCGCGCCGAAAAGGGCGACCTGCTCTTCGGAACCATTGACTCTTGGCTGCTGTGGAACCTTACCGGCGGTGCCGAGGGCGACGGCGACATGGAAGCGCTGCACGCAACGGACGTGACCAACGCTTCGCGTACGCTCCTCATGGACATCGAAAAGCTGGAGTGGGACGAAGAGCTGTGCAAGGAAATGGGCATTCCTATGTCCATGCTGCCGGAGATTCGCCCGTCCCTGGGTGATTTCCGCACCGTTCGGGAGCGCGGTTCCCTCGCCGGCGTACCTATTCGCGCCATCCTGGGGGACCAGCAGTCCGCTATGTTCGGCCAAGGCTGCTTCCGTGCAGGTTCGGCCAAGAACACCTACGGCACCGGCCTCTTCCTGCTGCTGAACACCGGTACCACCCCGAAGTTCTCCGATAACGGCCTGTTGACCACCGTTTGCTTCCAGCGCGAGGGCGAGCGCCCCGTGTACGCGCTGGAAGGCTCCGTATCCATGGGTGGCTCCTTGGTGCAGTGGCTGCGCGATAACCTGCAGCTCATCCCTAATTCTTCTGCCATCGAGAACTTGGCACGGGAGACCAAGGACAACGGCGGCGTTTACATTGTTCCGGCGTTCTCCGGTCTCTTCGCCCCGCACTGGCGTCCCGATGCCCGCGGCGTCATTGTGGGCCTGACCCGCTTTGCCAACCGTGGACACCTGGCCCGCGCTGTCCTCGAGGCAACCGCTTACCAGACCCGCGACGTGGCAGATGCCATGGTGGCGGACTCCGGCGTGGAAATTACCGAGCTGCGCGTGGATGGCGGCATGACCACCAACGAGCTGCTCATGCAGTTCCAGGCTGACATCTTGGGTGTGGAGGTACACCGCCCGAAGAACATTGAGACCACCGCAACCGGCGCCGCTGTTGCTGCCGGCTTGGACAATGGCTTCTGGGAAGACCTCAGCATCTTGGATACCCAGCGCGGTGACCTCACCGTATTCAAGCCCAAGATGGAACAAGAAGAGGTGGATTACCTCTACGGTGAATGGAAGCGCGCTATCAAGCGTTCCTTGAACTGGGAAGACTCCGATGAGGATGAGATGGACTTCTAAGTCCTGAAGTAAACTCGCGGGTATGGATACTTTCCCTACCCGGGCCCCTCGGCTCATCGCGAGCGATATTGACGGCACCCTGTTGGACCGCAATCATCGCGTCCCGCGTCGCAACCGCGACGCAGTGGCGCGGGCGGTGCAGCAGGGTGCTTATTTTGCGTTATCCACCGGCAGGCCCTTTCGCTGGATAGAGCCGGTGCTGGAGCAGCTCACGGTGCTCCCGGTATGTGTGACCTCAAATGGGGCGGTGCTCTATGATTCCGCGGAAGACCGCGTGCTATCCGCGCGGGAGCTTTATCCAGACGCGCTAGAAGAGGTGGTGACGGTAGCGCTGCGCGTCCTTGGCACGGTTGGCTTTGGTGCAGAGCGGGCGGGTGGCTCGCTTGCCAATGCCCCCGAGGAGCTCTTCGTCGTCGACCCGCACTACTCCGAAAATGCCCTCTTTGAAGGCTTCGGCGTCGTCAGCGTGGGCGAGCTGGTGGCACGGCCAGTGGTCAAGCTGCTTATCCGGAATACGGATTATTCCGCGCCAGAACTCTATGACTTGATTGCGCCTCATATTGATCCGGAGCTGGCGCATATCACCTACTCCATGCAGGAGGGCGTGCTCGAGGTCGCGGCCCCCAACGTCACCAAGCGCCGCGGCGTGGAGTGGTTGGCCAAGCAGCATGGGATAGCGCAGGAAGAAACCATTGCCTTTGGCGATATGCCCAACGATATTGAGATGCTCACGTGGGCCGGCTGTGGGGTGGCAATGGAAAACGCCCTCCCGGCGGTGAAGGCGGCCGCTGATGCGGTCACCGTGGCCAACCACCAGGCGGGCGTGGCAAAGGTTTTGGAGCGCTGGTTCTAACTCCCACTCCACGGGGAGGCTAGTCGGTGTAGATGTCTACCTTTTCGGTATCCATGTTGTAGACAATCTCGCCGCCCTGGAACTGGACGCGGATTTCCTTGCCGTCTTTCATCTCGTTTGTGGTGGGCAGTCCGAGTTTGGAAGCGTTATCGCCTTCTGCCCACTTCTTGGCAATCTCTCCGGTCAGGGCCTTTGCCCCAGAGTCCTCGGAGGAGAGGACCACACCGTTTTTGAAGAGCTGGTACATGATCTTGCCGGAATCGGTGGTGTCAGGTCCGCCAACGGCGAGACCCAAGACTGGGCCAAAGGCGTTCAGGACGGAGGTCCAGGATTCCTTGAGGCCTTCGTTATTAGAAAGCTGCACAACCTTGTTGACGATCTTCGGAATCTCGCCGACGGTAAGCTCACCCGCAACCTTCTTATCGGCATCCGGCTGCGCTACGCGGTCATTGGCAACCAAGACGCCGAACACGGTGGCGGCGATGCCAGCCAAGGCTTGGATGGTCGATACTGGAACATCGACACCAGCGATGGAAGAGGTGGTATCTCCCGAGGTGGACTGATCGCCGCCACTCGATGGCGACTTCTTATCCCAGTTCATTGCTGCGGAGTTACCGCCAGCCTTAACAGCGTCGTACTTCTTTTTGGTGTTCTTGCGGATCTCGTCCCAGTGCTGCACGGTGTAGCGACCAGGGCACTGGGTGTAGTGGAAATCATTGTGACCGCTGAAGGCAGGCACGGTTGCCTGCGCACCGGCTGGAAAGCGGGAGCCGCCAAAGCCGCCAGAGGTCAGGGTAGCGGTGCCCGTGGGATCGATGCCGGAAATTGCTGCCTTCCACCCGGCAATTTCTGCCACCGAGTTCAGCATCTTCTGTGATGGTTCCTCAATTTCGTAGTTACCAATCATGGAAATACCCCAGTTATGGGAGTTGAAGCCACCAACGTGTGCGCCCTGGACGGCCTTGTCCAGCCCGCCGTAGCGGCCCTCGTAGATGGTACCGAACTTATCCACGAGCACGTTGTATCCAATATCGCACCAGCCCAGATTCTGGGCGTGGTACTCGTAGGCAGCGCGAACCTGTGCGGCAGCCTGTGCCGGGGTGTAGTTATTGGAGCCCGCGGTGTGGTGCAGCGTCATCGCCTTGATGCCGTCATCGTAGGTGGGCTGTTGGCAGCGCTTGGATTCATCGGCGCCCCACCCAGAGCGGGACACTACCTTGGGCATGCCATCGGTGGCGGCAGTAGGTTCGATGGCTTGGCCTTCTTGGGCATTGCCGTCCATAAAGACGGCATCCAGGTCCGACACGGTGGTGCGGTCGGTGTTGTTTTCATCAGCTACAGGGGCGATATCGCCGACGTTAGAAGGCTGCGAGGCGGCGCGGTTGGCATCCGCAGCGCCGGCTGCTTTATCGGGCAACTCAGCATCGTCATCCAGGTTGGAACCGGTTACTAGGTCTACATTGGCCATGGATACC
The DNA here is from genome assembly GCF_030232085.1 of Corynebacterium sp. MSK073. NCBI lineage: Bacteria > Bacillati > Actinomycetota > Actinomycetes > Mycobacteriales > Corynebacteriaceae > Corynebacterium > Corynebacterium sp. MSK073. The sequence continues at coordinate 39,216 of NZ_JASPIY010000016.1, forward strand.
TGCACATCGTTGGTATCGCCTACGTAAATAAGCTCGGTACCGTTCTTGCCATCGCCGTAGTTCATGGCATCCATATCGAACCATTCGCTCCAGGAGCCGTCCTCCTGCTTGGAGCGGACGAAGGAGTGCACGTCGCGCTTGCCCTCCCAGGTCACGGCGAACATGTTGAATGTCTCGTCGCGGTGGAAGTGCTTGACGGCACGTGGGCCCTCGCCATCGCCTTGCGCTGCCACGGCGGGGTCATCAACGACGACGGAGTCGGCGTTGCTAAAGCTTTCAGAGGCGTTTTTCACCTCGATAGGTCCGCCAGAACCGGAGTCCTGGGTTTTAAGGACCTGCTGGCCGCCGAATGCGGCCGCCATGACGAGGGCAATGGAGGAAACCGTCGCGATGACGGGTGTGGACCACGGTGACCTCGTGGGGACTAGTCGACGTCGTTGCTTCACTCTATTCTCCCTGGGTTGAGTTAGGTGCCGATGTAGCTGTAAAAACGGTTGCCAAAAGTTAACAGTTGATAGTGATGCTACGAGTGTGACAACTGTGAATCTTGTTGCGACACGCCGATGACCCGTGTTCCCCTCTGGAGTGCAATAAAGTGGAAGCCATGACTTCTTATGACCTCATCGTTGTTGGTTCCGGATTCTTTGGCCTGACCGTTGCGGAAAGGGCCGCTAGCCAGCTGGGAAAGAAGGTGCTCATCGTCGAGCGCCGCGAGCACCTGGGCGGCAATGCCTATTCCGAGGCGGAACCCACCACCGGAATTGAAGTGCACAAATACGGCGCGCACCTCTTCCACACCTCCAATAAGCGCGTGTGGGAGTACTGCAACCAGTTCACCGATTTCACCGACTACCAGCACCGCGTCTTTGCCATGCACGATGGCACCGCCTACCAATTCCCCATGGGGCTGGGGCTTATCAACCAATTCTTCGGCCGGTACTACTCGCCCGATGAGGCCCGCGAACTGATCAAAGACCAGGCCGGCGAATTCTCTGCGGATGAGGCCAAAAACCTGGAAGAAAAGGCCATCGCGCTTATCGGACGCCCGCTCTATGAGGCGTTCATCCGCGACTACACCGCCAAGCAGTGGCAGACCGACCCCAAGGAACTGCCGGCCAGCAATATCACCCGCCTGCCGGTGCGCTACACCTTCAATAACCGCTACTTCAACGACACCTACGAAGGCCTGCCCGTCGATGGCTATGCGGCGTGGTTAGAAAACATGGCGGATCATGAAAACATCGAGGTCCGCCTGGATACCGATTGGTTCGATGTTCGCGAGGATCTGCGCGCCGATTCCCCGGATGCTCCCGTAATCTACACCGGCCCGCTGGACCGCTACTTTGACTTCGCCGAAGGCGAGCTCGGCTGGCGCACCCTGGATTTCGACCTCGAAGTGCTCGATACTGGCGACTTCCAAGGCACCCCGGTGATGAACTACAACGATGCCGATGTGGACTTCACCCGCATCCACGAGTTCCGCCACTTCCACCCAGAGCGCAAGGACCGTTACCCCTCCGATAAGACGGTCATCATGAAGGAGTACTCGCGCTTTGCCGATAAGGGCGATGAGCCGTATTACCCCATCAATACCCCGGAGGATCGCTCCAAGCTGGAGGCGTACCGCAAACTAGCCGCCCAAGAAGCCAAGGAAAACAAGGTGTTATTCGGCGGCCGCTTGGGCACCTATCAGTACTTGGATATGCACATGGCCATCGGCGCCGCGCTGTCCCTATTCGATAACAAGCTCGTGCCCTTCTGGAACGAGGGCAAGGCCATCGAGCAAGAGCGCGGACACTAAGAGCTGCTAATCTGCCCTGGGCACGCTATGCTTAGTCACCTCACAGGTTAGGAGGTGACGGCATGGCTCAACGCAAGAAATACACCAAGCCCGGGCACGCGGACCGCAGCATGTGGAAGATGTCCCCGGAGCGGCTCCAGGAGCATTTGAAACTGCGCAGCCGCGCAACGCGCATTCCCGATAAGAAAAAGCAGCAAGCAAAGAAGGCCTGCCGGAACACCCGGCGGGCCTTTCCGCTACTTAACCCCGCGATTATGAGTGCTTGCATTGCCCAATAGATGCAGCACTGGAAAGTATTTTTATGGTGTTTATTCAGCCCGAAGCCCAAAAATTCCTCGACCTGAACAGGGATGCCCCACAGCTGGACACGCGTACTCCTGAAGAAAACCGCGCCGCCCAGCAGAAGACGGCAGCGGCTTGGGGCAAGAAAACCCCGATGGTTTCCGTGTACGAGACCTCGGTGCGCGGTGTCACGGTGCGGGTTTATGTGCCACAGGCGCCCGCGCTTGCCGATGCCCCAGCAGCGCCTGCCTTCATCTTCTTCCACGGCGGCGGCTGGGTGCTGGGGGATTTAGAGACCACGGATACAACCGTGCGGGACATTGCCGCAGAAGCGGGAATCATCTGTATCAGCGTGCACTATCGCCGTGCACCGGAGCACCCTTTCCCGGCGCCACTAGATGATTGCCGTGCAGTAGTAGACGGGGTGCTACAAGGAGAATTGGGGATCGGCATCGATCCAACGCGCGTTGCCGTGGGCGGAGACAGCGCGGGCGGCAATATCGCAGCGGTGATCGCACAAGAACTGCGCGATCAGCTGGCTCATCAGGTGCTGATTTACCCCGTCATGGATTTATCCACCTTTGACACGCAATCCCATTCGGATTTTAGCGATGGCTATTACCTCACCAGGCGGCGCCTTAACTATTTTTATGATTCTTATGCTGGCGCTGCAGACCGCACGGATATCCGTATGTCTCCCGGCAGGAATGGCGATCTGGCGGGGCTGCCTCCAGCGACGGTGATTACCGGTGAACTTGATCCGTTGGTCTCTGAAGTAAGTGACTACGTTGGGCGGATGCTCAATGCGGGAAATGTAGTGAGCTCTATCGAATTTAAGGGCCAAGTCCATCCGTTCGTCCAGATGGGCGGGATCATTTCGGATGCACTGATTGCGCGCACCATTATTGGCAGCGAATTAAAGCGTGCGCTGCGAGGCCAAGGCTAAAGGCCGCGATCTGCCGGAGCCAAAGGGAAGCGCGGCGTGAACACCCAACACTCAACACAACACTCAACATGTGCAGTGTTGTGTTGAGTGTTTGTGTAGTGTTATGTGTAATGCTCGGCTGAAGGTGAGAGGCAAGCGGGGAAGCGATGGACCTAGAAGAAATTGAGCGGATTGTTCACAATCTGCGTGCCATAGGCAAAGACACCAGCATGGTCGAAGTAAAAGCAGCTGGCGGAGGCCTTCCCAAGAAGATAACGCGGTCGGTGTCTGCTTTTGCCAACGGAAAAGGCGGAACGATCATCTTTGGTCTCGATGAGGACTCAGGGTTTCTTCCCGTCGAAGGCTTCCAAGCCGAGCCCATAGCCAAAGCATTCGTGGAGGCCTGCGCGGAGAAATTGACCCCTGCTGTCCGTGCCGATGTGGAAATTGGTGCTGTCGATGGCGCGCCGGTAGTAGTTGCGGAAATTCCAGAGCTTGCACCCTTTGATAAACCATGCTGGGTTACTGCGCAATCTAAATACAACGGCAGCTACATTCGCGAGCACGATGAAGACCGGTTATTGAAGCCCTATGAAATCGATCGTCTCGAAGAAAATAAGATGCAGCCCTCGTGGGATCTGGAGGTCGTGGAGGCGGCTACTATTGCAGACCTCGATCGGGACATCGTCCAGCAAATCCTAGAGCGCGAACGCAGCCTGCGGCCAGGGATCTTTGGCAAGTTCTCTGATGAAAGGGCATTGAAAGCCCTGCATCTCACCGGCGTGGGAGATGATGGGGATGTTCATCCAACCTTGGCTGGCTTATTAGCAGCTGGCATTTATCCGCAAGAATTTTTCCCGCGGCTCAATGTAACTTTTACTGCTTATGTGGGAACGGATAAGACGTCGACCAAAGGCCAAAGATTTGTTGATAACGCGAGTTTTGTAGGCCCGATTCCGGAATTGGTGCCAGCGGTGGTTTTCGCGGTTGAGAAAAATATGCGGGTAGGTGGCGTCGTCGACGGGGCGTTCCGAGAAGACCTGCCGGATTATCCGCCAGTAGCAGTCAGGGAAGCAGTTGCTAATGCGCTCATGCACAGGGACTATTCTCCCCAGGCTAGAGGGACACAGGTTCAGGTTGATATGTACGCTGACCGCCTAGAAATCATTAATCCGGGTGGCCTTTTTGGGATGGTGAACGTCAATAACCTTGGGGATCCGGGCATGACAAGTGCGAGGAATCAGCACCTGTCTCAGCTATTGGAGGTAACGGCTATCTCCGGCGGGTCTGGGTACGTGGCGGAAAATCGTGGAACTGGCTACATTGAGATTCTTGACCAGCTGCAAAAGACACTTCTTCCTCCGCCGAAGCCGACGGATTCGTTGACCACGTTTAAGCTAACTTTTGAACGGCGTGAAATGACTTTGCCAGAGCGGAGTGCGTCTATACACGGCGGTTCTAGTGAACGGATTCTGGAGTATTTGGCTCAGCATCAGTCTGCGAATAGCCGTGAGTTGGCGGCGGCCGCCGGGATTTCTGTTGGTGGGGTGCGCAGAATCCTGAACCAATTGGTAGATAGTGGAAGGATCGAGCGTACGGAGCCTTTGCGCAGCCCTAAACAGAGGTATCGCTTGGTGAGGTAGGTGGGCGCCTGAACACCCAACACTCAACACGAACACTCAACACAACACTCAACATGTGCAGTGTTGTGTTGAGTGTTATGTGTAGTGTTCGCCTGCACCCGCGGGGCTAAAACCCTGCCACCACCAGTTTTGCCAGATTGCGGCCTCCGGGTGCGGCGGTGGAGTGATGGTGTCGTGTGGTGTGTGTATGGAGCTGACGGGGCTAATTCCATGCAGTGAGTTGATAAACCACAGGGGACATTCCGCAGCGAGTGCCGGGGTCAATGGGTGCTGCGCGGTGGAAAGTCCCAAGTCATTGCAGCGGTGCAGGACTTGGCGCAGGGTCACGCTGGGCAGGCGCACGCCGGTAGGAAGCAGGAGCGTGTCGCCGTCCCAGGCGATGAGCGCGCCGGTGGTGGTTTCTGCGATGGCACCGTGGGCATCGACAATCGCGGTGTCATCGGTGCCGCTTACCTGATACTGGCTGCGGTAAGCAGCCAGGGCGGGCAAGTCCGGGCCTTTAACTAGAGGCTGCACGCGGGGATCGGGGGCCTGTGTATAAGTAAGGCGCGTGTGGGCGCGCGGAGCCGGGGCAGGCCGGATATCGAGGTAAAGCTCGCCGGCCATGAGGGCGATGCGGGGGAAAAGCTCGCCATCTGAAAGGAGCTCCAGCATGGCGGGGACGAAGCTTACGGGCAAGGTCCCGGCGGCGGATTCGAAGCGCTCCAAGTGCAGGTGGAGACCGTGCGTGCGGCCTTGCGAATGCCGCCAAGAATCGGCCACGGTGCAGGGGTCAGCCGGTGGGGTGCAGGGGATGAAGGCGCCGTCGCGCCAGATATAGGAACTCATGACCACGCCCCGAGGACCGATTGGGCCTTGAGGTTTCTTTCGGCCAGCTCGGCTGCGGGATCGGAATCGAGGACGATGGCCCCGCCGGCGCCGACGGTGACCTCGGAACCCGCGCGCACCGCGGTGCGGATGACCACGCTGAAATCAGCCTCGCCGGAATACCCGAGGTAGCCCACGATGCCGGAATAGACGCCGCGGGGTCCTGCCTCGAGGGCATCGATAATCTCGCAGGTGCGCAGCTTCGGCGCGCCGGTCATAGAACCGGGCGGGAAGGCGGCGCGGATGGCGTCGAGCGCGGTGGCGCCGGGGCGCAATTGGCCGGTGATCGTGGAGACGAGCTGGTGCACGGTGGCGTAGCTTTCCACGTTCATCAACCCCGGAACGCGCACGGTGCCGGGTTCGCACACGCGGGATAAATCGTTGCGCAAAAGGTCCACGATCATGAGGTTCTCGGCGCGGATTTTGGGGTCATCGCGAAGCAGCGCGGGGTCCTGGTGGGCTGGAATGGTGCCCTTGATGGGCTTGGCCTCGACGCGGTTATCGCGCACGCTAAGGAAGCGCTCGGGCGAGGCGCTGCAGATTTCCACGCCGTCGAAGACCAGATGCGCCGCGTACGGTGCCGGGTTGTGCCGGCGCAGCGCAGCATAAATATCGCCGGTGGCCTGCGCGGTATAGGTATCGGTCAGGCATACCTCGTAGCTTTCCCCAGCGTGCAAGAGCTCTTGGGCGCGCTGGATTCGGTCAAGGTAGTCGGTGGTGCGCCAGGCGCCCGCGCTTGCCGATGCCCCCTCGTTTCCCACCTGCCCGCCTTTCAGGGCTGCCTCCAACCGGTCGAGCAGGCCTTGTGCGCCTTCGCCGTCGAGGCAGCACAGGTATGCCACTTGCCGGTGGTGGTCGTAGATAAGGAAGGACTGCGGCCGGATGAAGTAGGCATCGGGATACGGCGAGCGGTGGCGCAGCTGGATGGGCAGGGTAAGCTGCGCGCATTCGTAGCCGAGGAAACCGACCACCCCGCCGGTAAACGGCAAATCCGGCGCGTCAAAGACCTGCGTGGATAGCTCGCGCTCGAGGGTGGTGAGGATATCGGGGGCATCGCCAAGCCGGTAGCGAAAGGATCTGCTAAGCGGACCGGTGGCATCGCCAAGAATGCTATAGCACCCGCGCGCGTCGGCGGAGTCGAGGAAGAAGGCATCGGTGCCGTCTGCCTGCAGCGCCGCGAAGACGCTGGGGCAGTCAATCGCGCCGGGGACCTCGCGGTGGAGGAGGCGAAAACCGCCGAGGAAATTGCGCAGCAGGGTCGCGCCATGTTGTGTCAGCACCGATTCGGGGTGGAATTGCACGCCCCAATGCGGCAGGCCATCGACCTTGAGGGCCTGGACGGTGCCGTCCTCGCTGCGGGCGTGCACGGTGATGCCGGGGGTGGGCTCAATGTGCAGGGAGTGGTAGCGCACCGCCTGAAAGTCCTGCGGGATGGTGGCGAAAAGTCCCTCGCCGGAGTGGCTGATGGTGGATACGAAGCCGTGGCGCGGTTCGGGCGCGCGGCGTATGCGGGCACCGGCGAGCATCGCCAGACCCTGATGGCCGAGGCAGACGCCAAGCAGGGGAATTCGCGCTGTGGCGGCCGCCTCGATAACGCGCCGGGACGTGCCAAAGTCGTTGTCTTCCTCCGGGGTGCCGGGGCCGGGGGAGATAACCACGTGGCTGAACTCGCCGGCGCGCACGCGCTCTGGGATGCCGGCGGCCTCGCCCGCGGGAACGACGAGTGGCTCGGTTCCAGAGACCTCTGCGATGAGGTGCGCGAGGTTAAACGTGTACGAGTCGTAATTATCAATGAGCAGGATCATCAAAGGCAGAGTCTATAGCCCAGTGCGCCCCACGCGTAACTTGCTCCACGGGAGGTCTAACTAATGGGTTATGACCAATCAATTGACGGATGTCACACCGCGCTGTAAGGTTAACTTCAAGTTAACAAAAAGCAAACGGGGAAAGAATCCAGGAAAGGGGATAACAATGAACCAGTTTGAAACCCTCCGGCATGACCTACATACCAAGTACGGTCACGGATATACCCGTGCTGACATCGATGCGAAGCTGGACGAGGTCATCGCCAAGCACACCGCCAAAGCCGAGCTCGTGGAATTCATCCCCGTGCTGGTAGAGCGCGAGGTGCGCGAGTTCTTCGGTGCCCACCGCATCCACGTTCGCTTCGCCGCGGGCAATAACCACGCCCTGGCCAAGGCCGCAGCGGACCTTACCAAGAAGCACGCGGGGGAGGCGCTCTACGTCGATACCGCCGCCGCGCACCCGGAAAATGACGGCAATGACCACCTGGCGCACGTCATGAGCGAGCGCGGCATGGGACAGGCTCCCAAGAAGTACCTCGAAGAGGTGCGGACCGTGGCCATGCCGGACTACATCGTGTACCTGGGCCGCGAGGTCGAGCGCGATGAGGCCGGCAAGGACATCAAGATCTGGGACATTGCCCCGGCTGAGACCGTTGAGCAGGCCCGCGAGCTTGCCGATGACCTAGAAGCCCGCGTCTACTACATGCTGAACAAGCTGGGCATCGACCCGGTAACCGAGCGCGTGAGCGCATAAGGGGAGGCACCATAAGCCCTGGGCCGAGGAGGAATTCCTCGGCCCTTCTTTTATTGTCCGCGTGTAAACCCGAGCAGTCGCGCGAAAGCAACTACGCTAGGTCGCTGACTACTGTTTAAACCGTTTGGAGAATCGAAGCAATCGTGACTGCCAACAACACCTCGGCTTATGAGCCCCTGCAGCGAATCTTGCTGCCCAAGCGCGGCGAACCCTTTGATGTACGCATGCTCTACCTCATCGAGGCGGAGCAAAACCGCGAGCGCTTGAGCTGGACAAACCGGACCGCCGTGACCATCCCGGCCGGCGAGGAAGCCTCCTTTGAAACCTACTTCAACGCCTTCCCGGCCTCCTACTGGCGCCGCTGGTCGCAATTGCGCTCGGTGGTTCTAAGCCTGGAGATCGAGGGTCAAGCCAACGTTTCTTTGTATCGGTCCAAGCAGGATGGCCAGCGCATTTCCGTGGCCAACCACCTCGTTGGCACGGGCCACCACGAGTTTGAGCTGCCGCTCAAAAACTTCGAGGACGGCGGCTGGCTGTGGTTCGATATCACCGCGGAAAAGGAAACCACCTTGGCGGATGCTGCCTGGTGCTCCCCGCAGGCCCCAGCGGCGCAAACGCTTCCCGATGGCACCGAGATCGCCCCTTCCGAAAAGCGCGTCGCCGTCGGTATTCCCACCTTCAACCGCCCCACCGATGCCGTCGCCGCCCTGCAAGCCCTGGCAGAAGATCCCGTGGTGGATGAGATCATTGACTTCGTCCTCATGCCGGACCAAGGCAACCAGCACCCGGCCGATGAGCCCGGATACGACGAGGCGGTAGCGCACTTTGGCGATCGCTTCCGCGAATTCCGTCAGGGCAACCTCGGCGGTTCCGGTGGCTATTCCCGCATCATGTACGAGGCGCTGGAGAATACGGATTCGCCCTTCATCTTGTATATGGACGATGACATTGCCATCGAGCCGGACTCCGTGCTGCGCGCGGTGCAGGCAGCACGCTATGCGGAAAAGCCGATCATCGTCGGCGGGCAGATGCTCAACCTGCAGGAGCGCTCCCAGCTGCGCACCACCGGTGAGCAGGTCAACCGCTCCGATTTCATGTGGGGCGCCGCGCCGCATGCCGTGTATGACCACGACTTTGCCAAGTACCCGCTGCGCGCCATTGGCACGCCAGAAACCCATGTGGATCCAAAGAAGTACGATTCTCGCGCGCTGCACCGCCGCGTGGACGTGGAATATAACGGCTGGTGGATGTGTCTCTTCCCGCGCGTGGTGGCAGAGACCAACGGCCAGCCACTGCCGCTGTTTATCAAGTGGGACGATACCGAGTACTCCCTGCGCGCTGCCCGCAATGGCTTCCCCACGGTGACCTGGCCGGGCGCGGCCATCTGGCACATGGCCTGGGCGGATAAGGACGATGCCATTGACTGGCAGGCCTATTTCCACCTGCGCAACCGCTTGATCGTGGCCTCGCTGTACCACGATGGCGCAGTATCTGGCATTACCAAGTCCATCTTTAAGTCCACGCTCAAGCACACCATGTGCATGGAATACTCCACCATGGCCATCCAAATTGAGGCCATGAAGGACTTCCTGGCGGGACCGGACCACCTCTTCGATATCTTGGATACCTCGCTGCCACGCATCGCGGAGATCCGCAAGAACTACTCGGATGCGGTCATCATCGAATCCGCAGACCAGCTGCCGGCGCCGACCGGCGCGCCGGGCGTTCCCACCCGCAATGTGGGCGGGCGCTTGGCCAAGGTCAAGAAGCTGCCGTGGGCAGTAAAGGGGCTTAAGCACCTGCTGAGCAAGGAGGATCCCGCGCATCAAGCGGCGCCGCAGCTGAACCTCACCCCGGAAGAGGCGCGCTGGTTTACCCTTTCCCGCGTTGACTCCGCCACCGTTTCCACGGCCGGCGGCACGGGCGTGGCCTTCCGCAAGCGCGACCGCGATTTGGCCAAGGAGCTTATCGTTGAAACCCGCAGCCTGCTGAAAGAAATTGAAGAGAACTTCGATGATCTGCGGGCACAATACCGCGCCGCGTTGCCAGAACTGACCGCGCGGTCTTCCTGGAAGAAGGTTTTTGATGCCCAATAAGCTTTCCATCGCAGAATCCCACGTCTTGGAGTCCATCCAGGACGCCGCCTTTGACGTGCCGGGAGTGCTGCCCGCCGCCCGCGGTTTAAGTCACTTGGGCGAGCACGCCCTGGGCTGGATGGGTGGCGCGGCACTTGGGGCCAGTTTGGACAAGCAGCGCCGGGAGGAGTGGATTCGGATCGGTGCCGCGGCGTTTACCGCGCACGCGGCAAGCGTGGTGCTCAAGCGCATCGTGCGGCGCAAGCGGCCCGATTATTCCTACGTGCGCGTTGGGGTCAAAACCCCCTCGCGCCTATCCTTCCCGTCCTCGCATGCTACCTCCACCACGGCCTTTTTGGTGGGCCTGTCCCGCCTGACGGGGTCCAAGGCACCGCTTGTGGGAGTGCCGGTGATGATGGCATCGCGTATGGTGCTCGGGGTGCACTATCCAACCGATACCGTTGCGGGCGCAGCCATTGGCGCTGCTACCGCGCGGGCAATGACGAAGGGAAAGACGCATGAGTGAGGACGGCAACCAGCACTTTCTCCATTCGGAGCCGCATACGTCTGGCGTCGATACCGGCCGTAAGCGCAAGCCGCCGAAGAATTTGGCCGATGGCATGGTCAAGGCCCTGCGCCCGAAGCAATGGGTAAAAAACATTCTCGTGCTGGCCGCGCCCGCTGCGGCCGGTGCGGACTCGCTCTTTCACGGGCGCGTGCTTGTCGATGTCCTCCTAGCCTTCATCGTCTTCTGCCTCGGCGCTTCTTCCATCTACCTGATTAATGACGCCAAGGATTGGCGCGAGGACCAGGAGCACCCGACCAAGCGCTTCCGCCCGATCGCCTCGGGCGTGCTGCCCATCAAGGTGGCCTATGTCATGGCCGTGGTGCTCGTAGGCCTGTCCATCGGGCTGTCTTTCTTGGCCACCGCGGGACTAGAGCTAGCCATCGTCATGGCGGTTTATATCGCCCTGCAGCTGGGCTATTGCTTTGGCTGGAAGCACATTCCGGTCATCGATATTGCGCTGGTGTCCTCCGGATTCATGCTGCGCACCATGGCCGGCGGCGTGGCGGCCGATATTGAGCTTTCGCAGTGGTTCTTGCTGGTTGCTGCCTTTGGCTCGCTGTTTATGGCCTCCGGTAAGCGCTATGCCGAAATCCTGCTGGTGGAAAAGACCGGCGCGAAGATCCGCAAATCCTTGCAGGGCTATACGCCGACCTACCTGCGCTTTGTCTGGACGCTAGCGGCCACCGCCGTGGTGGTCTTCTATTCTCTGTGGGGCTTTGAGCTGGCTAATGCCGCAACCTCTGGTGGCGTCTGGTACCAGATTTCCATGGTGCCGTTTACCATCGCCATCCTGCGCTATGCCGCCGATGTGGACCGCGGCCAGGGCGGGGCGCCGGAAGAAATCGCGTTGGGGGACCGCACCCTGCAGATCCTCGCCATCGCTTGGCTGGCCTGCATCGCCATGGCCGTCTACATCATGCCATTGGTCTAAGCAGCGGTGGCATAGACGTGTTGAACTAGAAGATCTTGAGGGAACTGATATACTCACCCGACGTGGTTAACACCGGTAACAAGAGAATCGTACGTTGGAGCGTACCCGCCTCGGTTCTTATTATCGGTGTTTTTTCTTTGTGGGGTGGCTTTGCCCGCCGCTGGATCGCCGATGATGGACTCATCGTCCTGCGCACCGTCCGCAACTTAGAGGCCGGCAACGGGCCTGTGTTCAATGTGGGCGAGCGCGTCGAGGCCAATACCTCCACGGTCTGGCAATACCTCATCTTTGTGGCGCGGTGGGTAAGCGGTGCTGAGCTCGAAACGATCGCCATCTACCTCGGGCTTATCCTGGCGGTTGCGGCGATGGTGGTGGGCACGTGGGCATCGGCAAGCATGCACAAGGGAATTGTTCTTCCCGCTGGTGCCTTGGTGTATCTGGCCCTGCCACCGGCACGGGACTTTTTTACCTCCGGCTTGGAATGGAGCCTGTGTCTTTTCTACTTGGCCGTCTTGTGGTGGATGCTGATTTCATGGGCGCGACCGCGACAAGAATTGCCGCCCGAGCCTCTCGTGTATGGGTTGGCATTCTGGGCGGGGCTGTCCTGGCTCATTCGCCCTGAGCTCGCCCTGTATGGCGGCTTGGTTGGCGTTGTACTCATAGTGAGCACGCGTTCGTGGAAGGTTATCGCTGCCGCCTTGCCCCTGGGGTATCAAGTCTTCCGCATGGGCTACTACGGCCTGCTTACGCCTCATACCGCCGTTGCGAAATCCGCGGCCGGTTCCGCGTGGGGCAAAGGGTTTGCGTATCTGGGTGACTTTATGGCGCCCTACGCGCTGTACCTCCCACTCATCGTGCTGGCAGTGGCGGCGCTATGGAACGCCAATTTTCGCCCGCCAGCGCTGCGCTCGCTGCAGACTGTGGTTTATATCTTCCTGGGCGCTGCGCTTTTGCATGCCCTGTATGTTGTGCACGTGGGCGGCGATTTTATGCATGGACGCATGTTGCTGCTTCCGCTTTTTGCTGCGCTCCTGCCCATCTTCGTAGTTAATCTACGAACCTGGTGGGCTGCCGTATTCTCTGCGGTGTGGGCTCTCGTTATTGTCGTGCATGGCCACCCGGTAGACCGCGCTGCGTACGCGGGGAAGCTTACTGTTGTGGATGAGCGGGACTATTGGACCGATATCACCAACCGGCAGGAACCACCTCGCCGGGCCGAGGATTTCCTGGGTATGGATGTGATGAATGACTACGAAAAAGCGGTGCAGGACTTGGCAGCCGGCGATGCCATGACCTTCCGCTATAGCAAGGAAGGGGGCCAACCATCGTGGACGACGGTGCCCGCGGATCCGGAACGCTCCGATCCTCCCACTGTGTATTTTGTTAACCTCGGTCTTACTTCTATGAATGCCCCGCTTGAGGTGCGCGTGCTCGATGAAATTGGGCTCAGTAATCCCCTAGCAGCGCGCCAGCCCCGCATCGAGGGCGGGCGCATTGGCCATGATAAGAGCCTTGGTGTGGCGTGGCAGATTGCCGATTCTGCAGTGGATATTGACTCCCTATTGCTGGGGCAGGATAAAGATTCCGCGTGGCAAGCACGCACTGCGCTTAATGATGCCAATTTCCAGAAACTCTTTGCCACCTATAGGCAACCGCTAACCTGGGGCCGATTCTTAGAAAATATTAAATTTTCCCTGACAGAGGGAAGAACCCTAACCTTTTCCTCCGATCCGGGGGATTACCTGCAATGATGGTTGATAATGAGGCAAAAAGCCTGTGAGTGAACTACACTGCCTTTCAGTGAGGTTTTCGCTGAGGGGTGTTAACGATTCACAGGTTCCCAGCGATAAAGCCAAAGAACAATAATTGAGTACTTTGTGGAGGAGAAAGATGACTGCATCTTTGAGGGGACGCGTCCTATCGGTCATCATGGCGGTGGCCGTAGCGCTTGGCCTCGCCGTAGTGGCAGGCGGCACGCAGCAGGCACACGCGGGAAACCGCGATTGGCTGCGTCCGGATAATACTGGCACCTGTGAATGGGACCCAGTTGGATTTTGGGTTCAGCGCTGTGATGTCTGGTCCCCGTCCATGAACCGTAATATCCCGGTACAGATCCAGCCCGCAAAGAATGGCGGCAACGCTGGTTTCTACCTATTGGATGGCATGCGCGCTACCTACGCAACCAGCGGCTGGGTTAGCCCGCATAGCGAGGTTAATGCCGCAAAGACCTACTCGGACAGCAACCTCACCCTCGTGATGCCGGCAGGTGGCGAGTCTTCTTTCTATGCCGACTGGCAGGCACCGGGCAAGTATGATCCGAACGATCCGGTTAACTACAAGTGGGAGACCTTCCTTACCCAGGAGCTTCCTGCCTACCTCGAGCAGAACTTTGGCGTGGCCCGCAACAACAATGCGATCGCTGGCCTCTCCATGGGTGCCGGTTCCGCCATGACTTTGGCTGCTAAGCACACTGACCAGTTCAAGCAGGTACTGTCCTACTCTGGTTACTTGACTATGACGGTTCCAGGTGCCCAGACTGTCCTTCGTTTGGCCATGCTGGATGTAGGCGGGTTCAATGTCAACGCCATGTACGGTTCCCTATTTAACCCAAGGCGTTTCCAGAATGACCCGCTCATGCTGATTCCGCAGCTGCGCGATGGTGGTACCGATGTTTATATTTCAGCCGCATCCGGTATGCCGGGTCAATTGGATAAGGAAACCCTCCCACCGAAGTTCCAAGCACCGGGTGTCGCACTGGAGGTTGGTTCTCAGCTGACCACCCGCGCTTGGGAAGGCGCCGCTCGACTGCAGGGTCTGAACCCAACGGTGAGCTACCCGGCCGAGGGCTTGCATAACTGGTACCAATGGGACTACCAGCTCAATGCTTCCAAGCCACGCGTTCTCAACGCTTTGAATGCCTGGTAAGGCTCACTAACGGACTATCCCCGCGCCGTTTGAACTGCTCCCCAGTAGTTGGACTGAGAAATCAGCTACCAACTAGTGGGGAGCATTTTTCTTTGGGACTATGAAGTTCGCTAAGTGAAACGCAGCGCGAGCAAAGGGTGGAGCGTTTCGAACAGGGCAGGGGCACCAAGCCGGAGGGGCTTACTGAAGGAGACAAACAGCGTCGCAAAAACGAACTGTTGCCGGCCGAAAATGCCTAGCTGAAAAATACAGATGAAGGCTTCCAATACCAGCATTCAACCTGGCGGACATTGATCCACGACAACGGCGGCGTTCAGTCGATGTCGCGTACAGCCAACTGCTACGACAACGCAGTAATAGAGAACGCTTTCGGTCACCTGAAAAGCGAGATATACCACGGAGAAGACTTCAACACCGTCGAGGAGTTCACCCAGGCGATCGAAGATTACATCCAGTGGTACAACACCGAACGCACCCAACAATGACTTAAGGGCCTGACCCCGATGTAATATCGGAATCAGGCCCTTGCGCCCCTAGCCACCTAGAAGCGAATCAGTCCAACTCTTGGGGACTAGTTCATGGCGCTTTCGGTGGTGTTGCGGGTTCGTGCTTTGGTTAGTGGTTTTGGAGTTCTCGGGTGATGATTTGGGTCATTCCGTCGTGTCCTACGTCTGTTGGGTGTAGTGGCATGACGGATGGGGCGGTTGGGGTCTGTGAGGTTACCCTCGTTTAGTGGACACCCGATTAGTGCGGATTTTGTGTCCGTAGGAGAGGATGTTCATTGTGAGTCAACAACGCCAGAAATACACGCCGGAGTACCGGCGTGAAGCCGC
>NZ_JASPIY010000017.1:0-53421 GCF_030232085.1 Corynebacterium sp. MSK073
CTGGACATGGTGGTAGATTACCTTTCTTTCCAGCCCGACTGGGCTGGATATCAGGTGTCCACCAAACAGGGGTCAGGCCCTCCATCTTCTTATGCGGGTTAGGTACCTACACACACAAACCATCAGACACTCTCGATTGGCCCATCAACATCCCCTGTTTCAAAGCTCTCACGTACTAAAGGGTCAATCGAAGACCAGCCGCGAAGGCTAAAATATCCCGTTGCAATATCAATTCGGTGATATGACGGAAAACTTTCGAAGACCGAAGCTAAGTTTTGTTTCAGGGGTTTGATTGTCATAGATAGAAGGCGCGGAACCAGTTTACGTATAGGTATCCATGTGCAAAGGCTATTCACCGGAAAGCGCTGGAAATGGAACGTGACCTTCGAATAAAGATCAGGATCCGTAGGGGCATAGGTCTAACCCCTAACTGAATTGGTCGCGTGGTTTAGCGAGTGTTTTAGGACGCACTAGTGTTAGAGAATGAAGCTCGAAAGCACCTTCCCAATCCCAAGGAGACCACATGAACCACCGCGCGGACGAAGGCCTCGAATCGGCAACCGCTTCGGCACCGGAGCCGGAAACTGCAACGGCGCCGTCGGGCGCTGCTCCCGTTCCGCAGGCCGGTAACCAGGAGGCCCGGCGGGCGGACTTGCGGCGGTGGAAGGCGATTGCGCTGTCGTTCCTGATTGGTGCGGCGGTGATCTTTTTGGGGTGTTCGTGGTGGCAGGCGTCGGAAAGCGGGGCTCCAGTGTGGGTGGGCTACGTGCGTGCGGCGGCGGAGGCCGGCATGGTCGGTGGCCTGGCGGACTGGTTTGCGGTGACGGCACTGTTCCGCCGGCCGATGGGCCTGCCCATTCCGCACACGGCGCTGATTCCGAATAATAAGGACCGCGTGGGCGATGCGCTGAAGGACTTTGTGGAGGAGAACTTCCTTACCGCGGATGCGCTGAGTGCCAAGGTGCGGGAGGCGGAGCTGCCGCTGTGGTTGGCGCGCCAGGGGGCAGCACCCGGCAAGGCGGAGGAGGTCTCCGAATGGATTGGCCAGCGCGCCGCCAGCGTGGTGGAGGACCTTGACCCGGCTGAGGCGGAGCAGTTCATCCGCACCCAGGTCATGGACCGCCTGGCGGAGCCGGAGTGGGGGCCGCCATTGGGCCGGTTGCTGGAGGGCTATATCGCGGACGGCAAGGCGCGCCCGCTGGAGGATGACCTCATTGACTGGGCACACAAGAAGATTCTTGGCATGGAATCGACGGTGGTCACGGCCATCGATGAGCGCATGCCCGGGTGGGCGCCGCGCTTTGCCCGCGAGATGGTGGGGGACAAGGTCTATAGCGAGCTCGTTAATTTCGCCGAGGAAGTTCGCCGCGATGGCAACCACGAGGCCCGCCTGGCCATTCGCCGCAACCTATCCAAGCTGGCTGCGGATCTGCAGTGGGATGCGGATATGCGCGAGCGCATTGAGAACATCAAGCAAGAGATGCTTGCCTCTGATCAGGTGCAGCAGGCGCCGGCGGCGATGTGGCGCACGATTTCTACCACGCTGATTGATCAGTTCAATGACCCGGAGTCCTTCCTGCGGCAGAAGATGACGGCCAAGGTGAAGGAACTAGCGCACCGGTTGCTCGAGGATTCCGAGTTCTTGGCCCAGGCCAATGATCTTGTGGACAAGGCCGCGCGCTACGCGGTGGAGAAATTCGCCCCGGAGATCATCGCGATCATCCCGGAGACCATCAAGCGCTGGGATGCGCAGGAGGCCTCGCAAAATATCGAGCTGATGGTGGGCAAGGATCTGCAATTTATTCGCCTTAACGGCACTATCGTCGGCTCCCTGGCAGGCTTGGCCATATATGCTGTTAATCATCTCATTTTCGGCGCCTAATGCGCCGGAATAATTCATCACACGGAGGATTTCATGACTGAGAAGAAGAAGCTTTTTGATTCCCTGAAGGAAGCCGGTGCGTCCGCGCTAAATACCGCCAAGGATTTCGGCGGCCGCCTGCAGGAAGAGCGCGAGAACCAGGGCGCGCAGGGCGCAGGTGCGCAGGGCCCACAGGGCGATAAGGACGGCATGCTGGATAAGGCCACCAACACCGCCAAGCAGTGGGGCGCGTCCATCAAGAAGGCCGCGGAAGAAACCCGCGACTCGGAGGCTTTCTCTGAGGCGAAGGACAAGTTCGCGGATGCGTACCAGGAAACCCGCGAGGGCGTGAAGGACGCGTATGGCTATGCCCAGGAGCGCGTGAACGAGAAGAAGAACGCGCCCAAGAACGGTAATTCCGCTGCGGCGGACAAGGACGATAATATTATCGATGGCGAAGTTATCGATACCGACGAACCCACGAATTAATCTGCATGTACCTCTTACTTGACATTGCCTATAATTTTCCCATCTACTTCTTCCAGGTCCTGACCATTACCGCCATCATCGGGGCCGTGCTCGCGGCATCTACGCGCGAGGACGCGTTTCGGGCCGGCGACCGCAAGGGTAAATGGGTATGGGTAGGCCTACTTGCGGGCTCGGCGGTTGCGATGGCTACCGGCCTCCAAATTTTGGCGTGGATTGGCACGGTCATCACCGGCATCTACTGGTTTGACGTGCGCCCGCAGCTCAAGGCCATCATCAACGGCGACTACAGCTACTAAGCATGAAAAATCTCTTGCACGCTTCCGCCACTGAGGTCAGGGAGCAGGCCGCCGGGCAGCATGTTTTGGTCTCGCCGCATCACGTGACGGTGGCGGCCGCAGCCGATCCAGCGGGCATTACGGCCGTGGCGGGCTATCCCACCGGCCGGCACCACACGCTCATCAAGGCTTCTGAGGCCCGCCTGGCCATCCAGTCCGGCGCGGACGAGGTGTGGGTCAGCGTTGATGCCACGCTTGCCGATGTTACCCCTATCCTCTCCGAGCTCGTCGCCATCCGCGAGGCCTGCCCGGACCCAGCCCGCGTGGGCCTCATCTTGCCGGAGGTGGAGCCGGCGCGGTCCCTCGCGGAAACCGCCGCCGCCCAGGCGGGATTTCACGCACTCGTCATAGAAAAAGGCAGCGAGCTGTCCAGCTCGCTGCCCGTCGTAGAATTTCCCACCGCCTAAGTCTCTCCCTAGGTCGGCCGCTTCTGCGGCCGACGTTGTTAGGCGGCTTTCTTCTGTTCGTCGCTTTCGCCCGAGAAGTGTTCCAAATCATTCAAGGGAACATCGGTGCCCGTAAAGGTGAGCGTGAGCTTGCCATCGCCCACGTCCACGGATTCGACCTGCAAGTCCTTGGCAATGAGCTCATCAGACATGCCTTCCTGCAGTGCCTCGGAAATGGAACTAGTTGCTTGCTCAGGAAGCGACAGGCCAAAGATGGCGGCCTCGGTGGCATTGATCTCTAGCTTGCCGTCGCGGGCGGTGGGCTTGAGCGAAAGGCTGGCCAAGCCGCCGCCGAACTTCACTTCCAGCTCGTCGCTCTGGTCATTCGCGGTGATTTCAGTAACCACCATATTCCCAATGGTGTCGCTGCCGGATTGGTCCGAGATTCCTTTTTGGAAGCTAGCCAGCAGGTAGTCATCCGGAACGGTGGTGGTGGCGCGGAGGGAGCCGGCCACTGGGTTATCCGCATCCGTGGACATATCTTCCACGTGGATTTCGGAGGCGGGTTGCCCCTTGATCTGGGAGCCTTCGATCTGCAGGGTCGACGGCGTGGTCATGTCCATCTGGGAAATCGAGCCGCGCATAAGCCCAAAGAGGAGGGGGCTGCCGCCAAAGCTTACCGAGGGATCTTCCGTTGCCTCGATGCCTTCTTCTTTGGCGCTATTTTTAAACTCCTCGGTCATCTGATTACTAATGAACCAGCGCAGGCCAAATTCGGCGATGAGGATGATAATAAGCAGCGCTACGAGGACGCCTACGACAATTTTCCAAGCGAGCGATCCGCCCGATTTCTTTGCAGCCATGACTACCAGTGTGGCGCATGAGGCGGCCGGTGGCAATGTGTGCTGGATATTAGCGGGGCGCGATGCTCTCCCAGCTCACAGTGAGCGTATTATCGCGCAGCCGGCGGCGGGGAGGCTGGAGGTTAAAGGGGGCATCGGCAAACAGGGCTTGTGCCATGCGCCATCGCACCCGCGGGCCGTGCGGGGCCCACCCAGCGGCGCGATCCCAGGCCCTATCGGCGGCCTGCAGGAGCTCGTGGATGGGCTCGCCGGGCACGTTGCGGTGGATGAGCACTTTGGGCAGGCGCTCGGCCACATCGGAGGGGCGGGCCACGTCGAAGGGATCCCACGCGAGCGTCAGCGTCTTCGGGCCATGCTGATCGAGCAGGATCCACGCCGCGCGCCGGCCCAGCTCATCGCAGGTGCCTTCCACGAAGAACCCGCCAGGGGCCAGGCGGGAACACACCGTCTGCCAGGCCTCCGCAACCTGGTCCACGTCGTATTGGCGCAGCACATTAAAGGCACGCACCACCTGCGGACGGTAGCCCGCAAGCTCAAATCCGCCCAGCTCAAAGCGCACGCCATCGCGCGGCGGTAGCACCCGGTCCGGGTGGATTTCCAGCCCGCGCACATCCACGCGGGGATTGATGCGGCGCAGCCACCGCGCCCACTCCACGGTGGTGGTATGGGAGGCACCGTAGCCCACGTCGAGCGCGAGCGGGGTGCGCACGTGGCGCAGCAGCGCCGAAATTTCTGGGTGGGCGACCATCCACCTATCGCAGCGCCGCAGCCGGTTGTAATTGGTGGTGCCGCGGGTAATAACGCCAAAAGGCCGACCCGCTGCTGCGCTGGCGCGCAGGTTATGAGCGTGGTCGGCCATGGGAATCGGTGGATTCTAAGGTTGGGAGTGCCTTAGGAGTTTTCAGAAATCCACTGTTCGGTCAGCTTGCCCTCGTTATCAAAGAGCTCTGCCAGGGATTCGCCCACCTTCGGCTCGATGGCTGCGCCCATCATCGGGATCTTGACGGAGATCTCGTTGGTGTAGGTCAGCTTGGTCATCTCGCCCTCGCCGGCCAGGGAAATATCGCCCTTGAAGTCCACCGGGGTGCCCTTGACGTCAGCGGTGTAGTTGACGTCAGCGGCCTGGCCGTTGAGCTCGCCCACGGTGACCACGCGCTTGACCTTGAGGTCCTGCGAGACCATGGCGCGCACTGCCTCTGGCAAAAGGGTGGTCGGCAGGACCTCGTAGAGCGTGGCTACGTTATCGGAGAAATCGTGAACCTGGCCTGCCTCCGGGGAAAGGTTTGCCACGATGTACTCCCAGTACCCCTGGGTGAGCAGCGCCTTGTGAACCATGTCGATAGGCTGATTGATGGTTACGGTGTTTTCACTACGAGTTGACATGCTTAACAGACTACCTTGGTATACGTGCTTGATAAATTTTTGACGCAACAACTCACAGCAATCGACGGCGTAGACGTGGATCCCACGGCGAGCTTTGCTGATCTCACCACCTTGCGCGTGGGGGGAAAGCCACGGGTCACGTTGCGTTGCTCGCTGCCTGAAGCGGCAGTTGCGGCACTGCGGTACCTCGAGAAAGAAAAAGTTCCCTTCATTGTGGTTGGCGGCGGCTCCAACCTGCTGGTTTCTGATGGTGAGGTAGACGTGGTCGCCGTCGTCCTCGACTTTGCCGCGGTGGACATGGATACCGAAACTGGCCTCGTGCGCGCCCAAGCCGGTGCGGTATGGGACGAGGTCGTGGCGGAATCCGTGACGCAGTCCCTGGGCGGCATCGAGTGCCTGTCCGGCATCCCCGGCACGGTGGGCGCGGTGCCCGTGCAAAACGTGGGTGCCTATGGCGCCGAGATTTCTGAGGTCTTGACCCGTGTGCGCCTGTATAACCTGCGCACCGATGCCGATGAGTGGGTTCCCGTCTCCGATCTCGATCTGGCCTACCGCTATTCCAACCTGAAATTCACCGGCCGCGCGGTGGTGCTCGAGGTCGAATTGCAATTGACCACGGATGGGCTCTCTCGCCCCCTGCGCTTTGGGCAGCTTACCGATGCCCCCGGCGAGCGCCGCCCCGTCGCCCAGGTCCGCGAGGAGGTCCTCGCCCTGCGCCGCGGCAAGGGCATGGTGCTCGATGCCGCCGACCATGACACCTGGTCCGCCGGCTCTTTCTTCACCAACCCCGTGGTCGAATCCAGCGTCGCCGACGCCATCCAAGACAAGGTGCGCGCCACGCTTGGCGATGCCCCCGCCGACCGCATGCCCCGCCACCCCGTCGCCACCGCACAGGGCGAATCGTCCCCGCACGAGAAGCTCTCGGCCGCTTGGCTTATCGATAACGCCGGCTTTACAAAGGGCTACCCCGGATCCGGCCCGGCAACGCTATCCACCAAGCACACCCTGGCGCTGACTAACCGCGGAAACGCGAGCGCCGCCGATATTGTCGCGCTGGCCCGCACTATTCGCGATGGCGTCCGCGAGGCCTTCGGCGTCGAGCTCGTGCCCGAGCCCGTGTGGCTGGGCCTATCCATGGACGAGGACTAGGCCGCGCCTCTCGGCGCGACGGGGCCTTAGCCGCTGGGTTCGCGCCGGGTTTTAGGCCCGCGCGGAGATAAAAACGTCCAAAACAACCGCGTTCTTCTAAAATTCGCCCTCATTTTTGGCGAAACGCGGTTGTTTTGGACGGAAGTGTTGCTTGCGGGCTCCTAGGCAGCCATGACCTCGAGCCACTCCGGCTTGGCGTCTAGGAACTTGCGGGCCGCATCCTGCGCGCCCTTCAAGCTGTGGTGTGCGCCCCAACCGCACTGCTCTTCGTTGGCGGCGGGAACCTCGGTGGCGGTGAGGATATCGTTCAGCGCACCCTCAACGGCGCGCAGCAATTCATCCTGCTCCATGCCGTTGGTAATGGCGTAGAAGCCGGTGCGGCAGCCCATAGGGGCAAAGCCGATGAGCTTATCGGTGTAGTTGCGCATAAAGTTGGCCATCATGTGCTCCACGGAGTGCAGCGCCTCCGTGTCCAGGTGCTCCTTATTGGGCTGGCAGAAGCGCAGGTCGTACTTGATAATCTCGACGCCGCCGCCCAAATCGGTGCGGTCAGCCACCCGGATATAAGGCGCGCTGACGAGGCGGTGGTCGAGCTCGAAGGACTTGACGTTAATCTTTTCTTGGTTCTGTTCAGTCATACTCCCCAGCCTAATCGCTGCGAGTGTCACTTCACAGAATAGATTCTTCAGCCGACTGTGCGCCGCGAGTTAGCGGGAGGACACTTCCGCCACCAAGATTTCCTGTACCTGGCGGCGGCGCAGCTTGCCCAGCTGATCGGTGGGCAATTCTTCTTGCACCACGAAATGCCGCGGGACCTTATAGCGGGCCAGGAGGCCGCGGCAGTGCTCGCGCAGCGCTTCCGCGTCGAAGGTGGCGCCGGGGTGGAGCACAAGGCAGGCGGCGACATCCTCGGAACCATCGGCACGCGGGACGCCGGCCACCGCGGCTTGGCTTATCGCGGGGTGGCTCAACAATGCATGTTCCACCTCGCTGGGAAAGACGTTAAAGCCACCGGTGATGATGACCTCTTTAATCCGGCCCACCAGCCGGAAATGGCCATCGGCCTCGCGCACACCCATATCGCCGGTGCGCAGCCAATCGCCGTGGAATGCCTCCCGCGTGGCGGCGGGATTATCGAGGTAGCCCGAAAAAACCTGGGGCCCGCGGGCAAGGATCTCGCCGGGCGTGCCATCGGGTTGGCTGCGGTCAAGGTCAGCGGGATCCCCGATGCGCAAGTCGGTATCGGCAAGCGGCTTGCCGATGGTCCCCACGCGCCGACCCTCACCAAGCGGGTTGATGGTCAGCACGGGGGAGGCCTCGGTAAGACCGTAGCCCTCGACAAGCATGCCGCCGGTGCGGTCTTGCCAGGGCTCGATGATGCGCGCGGGCAGCGATGCCGCGCCGGAAATGGCGTAGCGCACCCCGCCCAGGTCTGTGGCCTGCTCGGCGGTCGGCTCAGCGGCCGCCTCGGAGGCAGATTCTGCCGCCAGCTCGCCCATGGCGCGCTCATAAATGGTGGGAACGCCCGGCATCCAGGTCGGGCGGCGCTGTGCCAAGGCGCCGACCACGGCTGCGGGGCGTGGGGAGGGCAGCAGGATGATCTCGGCGGCGCAGCGCACCGCGAGCAAGACGCTCATGGTCAATCCATAAGAGTGGAACATCGGCAGCGTGGCGAGGAAACGCTCGTGGCCCGGGCGCAGATCGGCCTGGGCTTCCAATTGGATGCAGTTCGCGGCGAGGTTGCCGTGCGTGAGCACCACGCCCTTGGGCTGGCCGGTGGTGCCGGAGGTGTAGAGGATGAGGGCGGCATCGGCAAGCGCGGCCTGGCGGTGAGGCACTGGGGCGCCGGAGAGGGGAAGGGGCGCCTCCAAGGACACGGGAATCACCGTGCTGGCTAGGCCATCGACCACGGCGGCGACCTGATCCCAGACCAAGGCGATGCGGGCGCCGTGGTGGGCAAAGAGCGGGGCCAACTCGTGGGCGGTGTACTGAGGGTTATGCTCGACCACGACCGCGCCCAGGCGCAGCACCGCGAAAAAGGCAATGAGGTGCTGCGGGGAGTTGGGCAAGACCAGCGCCACCCGGTCGCCGGGGCGGATTCCCATCTCCCGCAGGGCGCCGGCGGCAGCGGCGATACGGGTATCCAACTCCGCGTAGCTCAGGGTCTCGCCCGCGAAAAAGGTGGCGGGACGGTGGGGGAAGTTGGCTACGGCGGTGGCGAGGAAATCCGTCAGCGTGGCGTCGTACTCGAGGTCTGACATGGTGGTTAATACTAAGCCTTCTGTTTGAGGAGATCGAGGAGATCCTGCTGCACCATGCGGCGGCGGACCTTGCCCAGCTGGTCCGAAGCCAGCTCCTCAAAGTGGTAGAAGGTGCGCGGAACCTTGTAGCGGGTCAGGCGCTCGCGGCAGAAGGATTTGAGGCCTTCTGGGTCCAAGACGGCGCCATCGCGCAGGATGAGACAGGCGACGACGTCCTCGGAGCCATCCTTGCGCGGGCGGCCCACCACGGCGACCTCCTTGATGTCTGGGTGCTTGCGCACCACCTCTTCGACTTCGGCCGGGTAGACGTTAAAGCCGCCGGTGATGATGATTTCCTTGATGCGGCTAACCAGCTTGACCCAGCCGTCCTCATCCATGGTGGCCATATCGCCGGTGCGGAACCAGCCGTTGTGGAAGGACTCCTCGGTGGCCTTTTCGTTATTGAAATAGCCCTGGAAGATCTGCGGCCCGCGAGCCAGCATCTCGCCCGGCTCGCCATCTGGCTGGGTTTCATCGAGGTTATCCGGGTTGCCAATGCGCACCTCGGTATCGGGAAAGGGCAGGCCCACATAGCCCGGGCGGCGGTTGCCGTTCATGGGGTTGCCAATGAGCACGGGGGAGGTCTCGGTCATACCAAATCCCTCCACGAGGCGGCCGCCGGTCATGGATTCCCAGCGCTCCATCACGTCAACCGGCAGGGTAGCGGCGCCGGAGAAGGCGTTGCTGATGCCGGCAAGATCCACGCCCTTGTCCTCGGCGGCGTCCATGATCTTCTCGTATAACGTGGGCACGCCCGGTAGCCAGGTGGGGGTGTGCTTCTTAACGATGTCCATGATGAGCGGCATCTGCGGGGATGGAACCAAGATGAGCTCGGCGCCGAAGTAGATGCTGAGCACGCACAGCGTGGTCATGCCGTAGGCGTGGAAGAGCGGCAATGCGGCGAGGAAGCGCTGGTCGGTGGCGTCCATATTCGTCAGCCAGGCTTCGCCCTGCACGCAGTTGGAGATGAGGTTGCCGTGCGAAAGCAGCGCGCCCTTGGGCTTGCCTGTGGTGCCGGAGGTGTAGAGGATAAGCGCGATATCGTCCTGCGTGACCTTGGCAATCTCGAGGTCCTTGCCATCGCCGCCGATGGCAGAACCGATAAGCGTGGACCAGGCCACGGTATTCGGGGCCGTGCCGGTTAGCTGCTCGCGCTTGGCGGCCAGCGGCGGCAGGGGAATCCGGAGTGCGAGGCGCTTGAGCGGTGGCATCGCATCGATCATGTTGACGGACACGATGGTCTCTAGTGGGGTGGTGGCGCGCAGCTTATTCAGCGTCTGCGCCGTCTTATCCCAGGCGATGGCCACACGCGCGCCATGGTCCTGGAAAAGCCCCTCGAGCTCGTGGGCGGTGTAGAGGGGATTGTGTTCCACCGCGGTGGCCCCGAGCAGCTGGATGGCATAAAACGCCACCACGTGTTGGGGGCAGTTAGGCATGACGATGGCGACCCTATCGCCAGGCCGGATGCCAAAGGCCTTAAGTCCCGCAGCGGCGGCGCGCACCTGTGCGTCTAGGTCCGCGTAGCTCTGTGTACTGCCGAAGAAGTAGGTAGCGGACTTATTCGCATTGATGCGGAGGTTATTGACGTAGTAGTCAACGATGGTTTTATCGCCGTAATCAAGCGTGGCGGGGGTCCAGTCGCTGTAGTGCTTAATCCAGGCCCGGGATTCGTATGCGGACACGCGCTGCCCTTTCGTTTGCTAAAGAAAAATATTACAAAGGGCGAGTATACCCAGAACGTGAGGAAATCCTCTAGTTTTCTTCGAGTGTCAGCAAAAAACGCTTGATATCCAGGCCACCGGCATAGCCGCCGAGCGTTCCATCGCTGCGCAGCACGCGGTGGCAGGGCCGAATAATCGGCAGGGGATTGGCGCCGCAGGCGGTGCCGACCGCCCGGGTAGCAGCGGGGCGCCCCACGGCGGCTGCGAGCTCGCCATAGCTTGAGATTTCGCCGTAGCCAATGGTGTCCAACTGCGCGTGAATTTGGGCGCGAAATTCCGTCGTCGGCGCCGGGTTGAGCGGCAGGTCAAACTCGCGGCGGCGCCCAGCGAAATACTCCGCGAGCTGCTCTTGCGCCGCATCTAAGATGTCTGCACCGCGCTTGTCGATGCCCCCATGTACTCCGCCGCTTTCCTCGCCGCGAACCTGATTGGTTTTGCGGTGCCCCTTGCTGTTTTCGTCGCGAACCTCATTGGGTTTGCGGCGACCCTTGCTGGTTCCGTCGCGACCCAACTGGATCGCGACGAAGTCAACGCGGGACAGCCCGTCTGCATCCGCGGTGAGCAGCAGCGGGCCGATGGGGGTATCGATGGTGCGCAGCATGGTGGTGGGAACTCTAGGTGTTTTAGGAGTTCTTCTCCGCTTCGAGGCGGTTGATGAGGTCTTCTTGTACCTCACGGCGGCGGATCTTGCCCATTTGGTCCTTGGCCAGTTCTTCGAAGTGGTAGAAGGTGCGCGGGACCTTGTAGCGGGTCAGGCGCTCGCGGCAGTACTCCTTGAGGCCTTCGGGGTCGAGCGCGGCGCCATCGGCAAGATCGAGGCAGGCAACGACATCTTCGGAGCCATCGTCGCGCGGGCGGCCCACGACAGCGGCGTCGTCGACGCTGGGGTGCTCGCGCAGGATTTCTTCGACCTCGCCCGGGTAGACGTTGAAGCCGCCGGTGATGATGATTTCCTTGATGCGGCTGACTAGGCGGATGAAGCCGTCTTCTTCCATGATGCCCATGTCACCGGTGCGGAACCAGTCATCGTGGAAGGCGGCATCGGTGGCTTCCTGGTTATTAAGATAGCCCTTGAAAATCTGCGGGCCGCGGGCCAGCACCTCGCCCTCAACACCGTCTGGCTGGGTCTCATCCAGGTTATCGGGGTTGGCGATGCGCACCTCGGTATCCGGGAAGGGAATGCCCACGTAGCCGGGGCGGCGGTCGGTGCTCATGGGGTTGCCCACGATAATGGGGGAGCACTCGGTAAGCCCGTAGCCTTCCACGAGTAAGCCGCCGGTGGCGTTTTCCCACTTATTGACGGTCTCAGAAGGCAGGGTGGATGCGCCAGAGAAGGCCGCGCGCACGCCCTTGATGGGTACTTCTTGCTCCTCGGCGGCCTTGACGATGCGCTCGTACAAGGTAGGAACGCCCGGGACCCAGGTCGGGGTGTGCTTCTTCATCAGCTGCATGATGAGCGGGATCTGCGGCACGGGGAGGATGACCAATTCGCCGCCGATAAGCTGTGCCAAGGTGACGTTCATGGTCAGGCCATATGCGTGGAAGAAGGGTAGGGCGGCGAGCATGCGCTCTGGCTTATCGCCCAAGCCTGGAACCCAAGCCTTGCCCTGCAGCAGGTTGGATACGAGGTTGCCGTGCGAGAGCATCGCGCCCTTGGGCGCACCGGTCGTACCGGAGGTGTACATCACCAGCGCGACGGTGTCTTTATCAATGTCCTCTGGCGTCTTAATATCGCTGCCGTTGCCACCGATGGCATCGCCAATCAGCGCCTCCCACGGCACGGTATTTGGTGCCGGGGCAGAAAGCTGCTCGCGCTTGGCCTTGAGCGGGGGAAGCGGCAGGCGCAGCGCGGCGCGCTGCAGGGTGGGCATGGCGTTGATCATGTTGATGGACACGACCGTTTCCAGGTTGGTGGTAGCCCGCAGCTTCTCCAGGGTGGGGGCGGCCTTGTCCCAGGCGATGGCGATGCGCGCGCCGTGATCCTGGAAAAGCCCCTCCAGCTCGTGGGCGGTATAAAGCGGGTTGTGCAGCACAACCTGGGCGCCGAGCTTCAAGATGGCATAAAAGGCCGCGATGTACTGCGGGCTATTGGGGGCAACGATGGCTACGCGGTCACCGGGGCGCACGCCGAAGGCCTTCAAGCCGGCTGCGGCGGCGCGCACTTGGCGGTCCAGCTCGGAATAGTTTTGGCTGCGTCCAAAGAAATACGTGGCTGACTTATCGCCATTGACCTTGAGGTTGTTGTCATACAGGTCTAACAGGGTGGTGTTGCCATAGTCGAGGCTATGCGGCGTCCACTCCGGGTAATACTGGAGCCATGCCTTTGATTCATAAGCGGACAATGCGTGACCTTTCGGTAGCGTAGGTTATTGGCAGGGGCCAGTATAGCGCCGCTAAGATGGGTCACCATGCGCATCGCCATGATTTCTATGCATACCTCCCCCATTGAGCAGCCTGGCTCCGGGGATGCCGGCGGAATGAACGTCTACGTTTTAAATATTGCCTGCCAATTAGCCCAGCTAGGCGTAGAGGTAGATGTCTATACCCGTGCGACCCGCCCCAGCCACAAAGAAATCGTGGACGTGGCCCCCAACCTGCGGGTGATCAACATCGTGGCAGGCCCCTTTGAGGGGCTAGAAAAAGAAGATCTGCCCACCCAACTCGCGGCCTTTTCCGGCGGCGTGGTGCAATTTGCTAAATGGCAGGGCAAAAAATATGACCTCATTCATTCCCACTACTGGCTTTCTGGCCAGGTGGGGTGGCTGCTGCGCGATCTATGGGGCATTCCGCTGGTCCACACCGCCCACACCTTGGCCGCGGTGAAAAACGCCTACCGCACGGCCGAGGACACCGTGGAATCAGAAGCGCGGCGCATCTGCGAGCAACAATTGGTGGATAACGCAGACCTCCTCGTGGTCAATACCGATCAGGAAGCCCGCGACCTAGCCGAGCATTACGATGCTGACCGCGATATCATCCGCGTGGTCTCCCCGGGCGCCGACGTGGGGCTATTTACCCCAGGTACCGACCGCAATACGGAGCGTTCCCGCCGCGAGCTGGGCATCCCGCTGCATACCAAGGTCGTGGCCTTTGTGGGGCGGCTACAGAAATTCAAGGGGCCCGAAGTCCTTATCCGGACCGCCGCCGAACTGTGCCACCGCGAGCCCACCCGCGATTTTCGAGTGCTCATCTGCGGTGGGCCATCCGGGGCCAATGCCTCGCCGGAGGCGTATAGGGAATTGGCGCGGGAGTTGGGCGTGCAAAAGCGCGTGCGCTTTTTAGGGCCCCGCCCGCCCGAGGAGCTGGTGGGTGTGTACCGCGCAGCGGATATTGTGGCGGTACCCAGCTACAACGAGTCCTTTGGTCTAGTGGCGCTCGAGGCCCAGGCTTCTGGCACGCCGGTCGTCGCCGCGGCCGTGGGTGGGCTGTCCATCGCTGTCGTCGATGGTGAGACCGGGCTGCTGGTGCCGTCCCACGATCCGAAGGAGTGGGCGGATTCCTTGACCCAGCTGCTGGACGATGACCCCCGGCGCATCGCCATGGGCGAGGCCGCCGTCGCGCACGCCGTGCGCTTTAGCTGGACCAACACGGCCCGGGAGCTGACGGAGATTTATGCCGAAGCCCAGCAGATTCCCGTGCCTGACTGCCACCAACGCCGCGCGATGGGAGACTAGCCTCACTGACGCGCCGGGCGGTTTCGTGGCATGCTGGAGGCATGACTAACGGAAAACTGATTCTTCTTCGCCACGGCCAATCCACCTGGAATGAATCCAACCAATTTACCGGTTGGGTCGATGTTGATCTGACAGAAAAGGGTGAGGCAGAGGCCAAGCGCGGCGGCGAGCTGCTCGCGCAAGAGGGCATCCTGCCCAACGTGCTGTACACCTCGTTACTGCGCCGCGCAATCCGCACCGCCAATATCGCGCTGGATGCGGCCGACCGCCACTGGATCCCGGTCATCCGCGACTGGCGCCTCAACGAGCGCCACTACGGTGCGCTGCAGGGCCTGAACAAGGCCGAGACCAAGGAAGAGTACGGCGAGGACCAGTTCATGGCATGGCGCCGTTCCTATGACACGCGCCCGCCCGAGCTTGCCGATGACGCCGAGTACTCCCAGGCCAACGACCCCCGCTACGCGGATTTGGACAAGGTCCCACAGACGGAGTGCCTGAAGGACGTTGTCGAGCGCTTCGTGCCCTACTTCGAGGAAGAGATCCTGCCGCGGGCCAAGAAGGGCGAATCCGTCATGATCGCAGCGCACGGCAACTCCCTGCGCGCGTTGGTCAAGCACCTCGATGGCATTTCCGATGATGACATCGCCGGGCTGAATATCCCGACCGGCATTCCGCTGGTGTACGAGATTGCGGAGGATGGCTCCGTGGTCAACGAGGGCGGCACTTACCTGGACCCAGAGGCCGCCGAGGCCGGGGCCGCTGCCGTCGCCGCGCAGGGTGGTGACAAGTAACCCCACTACTGCATATAAGTCCCCGGGGAGGTGCTCCCTGGGGACTTTCTAATGGTTAGGCTTAATGACGTGGAATTAATTTTTGTCTTTCTCGCGGGCGTGGTTGCCTGCGCGGTGGCGCTGCCATTGATTTCCCGGGTGCGCGAGCGCATGGCACGCCGCCAGCGCGCGAGCGATGCCCAGGCAAACCAGGTCACCACCGTGAGCCAAGGCCTCCACCTCGCGGTCCAGGGCTCGCCCACGGCGCTGACGGTGCTCGATAGGAACCAGGAAATCATCCTGTCCAACCCCGCGGCGCACGAGATGTCTGTGGTCCACGATCGCGCCGTCAATCCGGAAATCTGGAAGACCGCGGAGCAGGTCTTCGAGGATAAGGAAACCCGCACCGTGGACTTGGCCATCCCTAAGCGCCGCACCGGGCACCGCGTCACGCAGGTGAGGGCCGTTATCAAGCCGCTGACGCTGAACGATGGCCGCTTCATCATCATCTACGGCACCGATGAGAGCGAAAACGTGCGCATGGAATCCGCGCGCCGTGACTTCGTAGCCAACGTCTCCCACGAGCTGAAAACCCCGGTGGGTGGCATCGCGCTGCTGGCAGAGGCCCTACTGCAAGACCCCGAGGATCCGGAGCACGTGAAGTACTTCGGTACCAAGGTGCAAAAAGAGGCCAACCGCATGGCGGATATGGTCAGCGAGCTGATTTCCCTGTCCAAGCTGCAGGGCGCCGAGGCGCTGCCGGAGATGGAACCGCTCTACGTAGACGATTTGATTGATGAGGCGATTTCGCGCAATCAGCTTGCCGCAGACGCGCGCTCCATCAGGTTGACTCAAGGGCCGTCCGTAGGCGTGCAGGTCATGGGCGACCGGTCCCTCTTGGTAACCGCGCTGTCCAATCTTATTTCCAACGCGATCAATTATTCGCCAGAGGAATTGCCGGTCTCCGTCTCACAGAAGGTAGTGGGGGATGATGTCGTGCTGATCCGGGTGACGGACCGGGGCATCGGCATCCCGCCGGAGCATCAAAAGCGCGTCTTCGAGCGCTTTTTCCGCGTTGACCAAGCCCGGTCGCGGCAGACTGGAGGCACTGGCCTAGGATTAGCAATTGTCAAACACGTGGTGGCCAACCACGGGGGCAATATCAAGCTGTGGTCGCGGCCTGGCACGGGCTCTACTTTTACCATCGAGTTGCCCATATATAAGGAAGAGAAGCCAGCGCACGAGGCTGACTTGCAGGATAATGAAGACAAGGATTCCGTCGATGCGGCGGCTCCTGGGCTCCAGCGTGCGGTAGCACGCGTTGCAGCACGTCGAAAGGATAAAGCACAATGACCACCATTCTCATCGTGGAAGATGAAGAGTCGCTGGCCGATCCGCTGGCATTCTTACTCCGCAAGGAAGGCTTCGAGCCGATTATCGCCCTCGATGGCCCCTCCGCGCTGGAGAAATTCGCCGACAATGACATCGACATCGTGCTACTTGACCTCATGCTGCCCGGTATGTCCGGCACCGACGTGTGCAAGCAGCTACGTGCCACCTCCTCCGTACCGGTCATTATGGTCACCGCGCGCGATGCGGAAATCGATAAGGTCGTGGGCCTAGAGCTGGGCGCGGACGATTACGTCACCAAACCGTATTCCTCCCGCGAGCTCATCGCCCGCATCCGCGCCGTGCTGCGCCGCGGCAACGATCAGTCCTCCCACGCGGACGCCGCGGAGGACGCCGAGGTAGAAGACCAGCAGATCCTATCCGGCGGCCGCGTGAAGATGGATGTGGAGCGCCACATCGTCACCGTGGCGGACGAGCCGGTGGCCATGCCACTCAAGGAGTTTGACCTGCTGGAATACCTCCTGCGCAACGCTGGGCGCGTGCTGACCCGCGGCCAGCTCATTGACCGCATCTGGGGTGCGGATTACGTGGGCGATACCAAAACGCTCGACGTGCACATCAAGCGCCTGCGCACCAAGATTGAGGAGCACCCTTCCCGCCCGAAGCACTTGGTAACGGTGCGCGGACTGGGCTATAAATTCGAACTCTAGCGCCGGCTAGCGCTCTAGTACCAGCCGGCCTTGATGCTGGCCGGGTGCTGGGTAAGCTGCACGCCGTGCTCGGCGGCTTCTGCGCGGGCACGGCATTGTTGGGCCAAAATATCGTAGCTTTCGCGCCCCATGAGCGCGACGAGCTCGTCCTCGTGCGATTGCCACATCGGCAGCGGATTGGCGTGGCAGGCGCCATCGGTAGAGCAGTACCAATCAAAGTCTTCGCCGCCATTGCCCCAGCCGCGGCGGTCATATTCGCCGATGGTGGTGCGCAAAATTTCCTGCCCATCGGGGCGTTCTTCATAATCCTCGTAGCGCCACAGCGGCAGCTGCCAGCACACCTCCGGCTTGACCACGGTCAGCTCCTCGCCGCTATCTACTGCCCATTGGTGCAGAGCGCAGCCCGTGCCCGTTTCCCAGCCGGCGCGGTTGGCAAAGATGCAGGCGCCATCCACGATGGGCGTTTTCAGCGCCGGTTCCGGTTCGCCGTCCTCGCCATCGAGCTCGTCCCATTCCAACCAGGGCTCTAGCTCATCGGTGTTTTCTTGCGCCAGGAACTCATCTACCCCCGCTGGGCGCAGCTGCCAATAGCGCGCGGGCATGCGGGAGACGGCATCGTAAAGCTGGTCGCGGTCTTGTTCATCGGCCATATATGCACCGTGCACGCAGCAGCCCACATCGGGCTGGCTCTTATCGATGCCCCGGCACGCCGACGTGCCAAATTGGCAGCTGTAGTGCGATTCCACCCACGTGAGATCGATGGAAAAGACGTGGTAAGGGTCGTTTGGGTTGGTAAATTCGAACCACTCCCGCGGAAAATCTGGGGCCTCTTCGTGCCCGGCTTTAATCGATGCCGCCGCTGGCGAGCTCGCGGGAAAACCTAGGTAAACGGTGTCAGATTTTGGGCGATTCACACCTAACCACGGTAGACCTACTACGCTATGGGTGTGCGATTAGGTGTATTAGACGTCGGAAGTAATACCGTCCACCTCGTTGCGGTCGATGCCGCAACGGGGGGACGGCCTACTCCGATGAGCGATTGGAAGACCCCACTCCGGCTGGTAGAACAGCTGGATAAGAAGGGAAACATCCACGAAAAGGGCCTGAAAAAGCTCGTTTCCGCCGTGGGTGAGGCAAGTGAGCTGGGTGACAAACTCGGGTGCTCCGAATTCATCGCCTTCGCGACCTCCGCGGTCCGCTCTGCCCCTAACTCTGAAGAGGTACTCGATGAGGTGGAAAAGCAGACCGGCGTGCGCCTGCAGATCCTCTCGGGCGTGGAGGAAGCACAGCTTACTTTCCTCGCTGCCCGCCGCTGGTACGGCTGGTCCGCCGGACGCATCACCAACTTGGACATCGGCGGTGGCTCCCTAGAGCTATCCACCGGTACCGATGAACACCCTGACCTGGCTTTCTCGCTCGATCTGGGCGCAGGCCGGCTGACCCACAACTGGTTCGATACCGATCCGCCGGAGAAAAAGAAGGTCAGTGCGCTGCGCGATTTCATCGATGCGGAGCTTGAAGATGCCGTCACGCAGATGAAGGCAATGGGCCCGGCTGGCCTGGCCGTGGGCACCTCGAAAACCTTCCGCACCCTCTCGCGGCTTACCGGTGCGGCGCCATCGTCTGCGGGGCCATACGTCAAGCGCACCTTGACCGCACCGGGCCTGCGCCAGTTGATTTCATTCATCACGCGCATGACTGCAGCAGACAGAGCGGACCTTGAGGGTGTAAGTTCGAACCGATCGCACCAAATCGTCGCCGGCGCTTTGGTTGCCGAGGCAAGCATGCGAGCTCTTGGAATCGAGAAGTTGGAAATCTGCCCATGGGCGCTGCGCGAAGGTGTTATTTTGCGCCGGACCGACAAGGGATTGGAATAGGAAGAGATCATGGCTGACGAAAAACAGTTGACCGTGGCCGAGCTGCTGGCTCGCAATAAGAAGGACCGCACGGATAAAGACGAGAAGACCTCTCGCCGTCGTCGGCGGAGCCTCGATGAGGGCGGCGTATCCGTTGCCGAGCTCACCGGCAGCCTGAAGAAGGTAAAGTCCACCCCGCCTGAGGCGAAGCACACCAACGTATCCATCGACGATGACGCCCCTGTCATCCGCGCGCCGAAGTCCAAGGACGAACAGTCCGCTGAGAAAAACGCCGCTGAGAAAAAGACCGCGGCGAACAACTCCGCGGCGCAGCCGACTGGCTCCAAGCCAGCTGGGTCCAAGCCTGCCGGTGCTAAGCCTGCTGGCGCCAAGTCCGCTGCAGGCAAGCCGTCCGCGGGGCAGGAGGGCATCGGCAAGCCTGCGCAAAGCAAGCAATCTCAGTCCCAATCCTCCTCTCCTAAGCCGGCTGCCGAGAAGCCTTCCGCTGGTACCCCAACCGCGTCCCCTGCGCCGAAGAAGAACGGGAAGCCGAGTGAGCCGACCGCCTCTCCCAAGCCTGCGGCGGGGTCTGGCTCGAAGCCGACGGCCAAGCCTGCCCCAGCGCAGAAGACAAACGCACAGGAGGCAAAGAAGCCTGCGCAGTCGGGTCCGGAGGACAAGGCGGGCGCTAAGGACGCCGACAAGAAGTCCCATCAGCCATCCGCGGATGACACGGCGGTAATGCAGCGCATCGGTAAGTCGCAGTCCTCGCAGGACAAGCGCAAGGACGCCGCTGATGCCGCTGAATCCGGTGCCAAGGAAGCCAAGGAGAAGGCGGGCGCAGCTGGCGCTGCCGGGGCAGGCGCTGCTGCAGCGACCGTAACGGGAGCGAAGGCTGGCGCGAAGACCGCAGCAGACACCAAGGACGCTGGAACCAAGGGCAAGGCTGCCGCGCCTGAGCAGAAGCCTGCGGCGGCTGCGAAGAAGTCTGACGATACCGGCGAGCTGTCTCAGGTGCGGGACGAGGAAGTCACCGAAGAGCACGAGAAGCTCAACCCCATGTCCATCCTCATCATGGTGGTCGTGGGCATCGTCTTGGCCATCGTCATCTTCAAGGGCTTTGAAGTGCTCTGGGATAACTTCCCGCGCGTCGTCGTATCTATCTTGGCACTCGGCGTGACCGCAATTATGGCTGGCGTTACGCATGCGCTGCGCACGGCCCGCGATGGGTTCTCCATGTTCCTTGCAGGCATTACCGGCCTCATATTGACGTTCGGACCACTGCTTTTGGTCATGCTCTAAACCAGCGAATTGCTGAGAACCACCCGGCTGCTTCCTTCGTGGAGGTAGCCGGGTGGCGTTATTTTTGGCATTGTGGAGACTATGACAAAGATTGCAATTTTAGGTGGAGGACAAATCGGTGAGGCTTTGACCTCGGGTCTTGTGGAATCGGGCTTCAATGCTTCCGATATCACGGTGACCAACCGCACGGCCTCTCGCGGTGAAGAGCTCAAGAGCAACTATGGCGTCAACGTCACGACGGATAACGCTGAGGCGGTGGACGGCGCGGATTATATCTTCGCCTCCGTCAAGCCTTATGCCATCCTGGACCTGCTGGGCGAGATTAACCCGGCTAAGGACGCCGTGGTGGTCTCTATGGCCGCAGGGCTGACGCTGGAGGCCCTGCAGGCTGCTGCGGGCGACGGCGTGCCGGTTGTGCGCGTTATGCCCAATACGCCGATGTTGGTGCGCCGCGGCATGTGCACCTGCGCCGCCGGCGAGCACGTCACTGAGGCCCAGATGCAGGGCGTGACGGAGCTGCTCGAGGCCGTGGGTGAGGTCGCGGTCATTCCGGAGAAGAACATCGACGCCGCGACAGCCCTGGCTGGTTCCTCGCCGGCCTACTTCTTCCTTGTGGCAGAGGCGCTTGTCGATGCCGGCGTGCAGCTCGGCCTTCCCCGCGATATCGCCGAAAAGCTCGCCGCCCAAGCAGCTGCCGGCTCCGGCGATATGTTGGCCAACTCCGGCCGCTCGGCAACGCAGCTGCGCGCGGGTGTGACCTCGCCAGGCGGCACCACCGCCGCGGCCGTGCGCGAGCTGGAGGAGTCCGGCCTGCGTGGTGCGTTCTACCGCGCCGCCCAAGCCTGCTCCGATAAGGCCAAGGAGCTGGGCTAGCAGCCCGCCTAATGCGGCCAGTTCCCCGTGGTGGGGGTGTAGGTACCTCTCACCACTCAGGGGCCATACGGGAGCCATGGGGTGGTTGTTACGCAGCGCTTTTGGCGGTGAGCTGAACAACTGCTGTGAAAAAATTTGGCACTTGGGTCGCATTAGTCACATGTTTCACGATAGGCTGGGACAAGCACGTGCGTGAAGTCCTGTGGGAGGGGAAGCCTACAGCGCGTAACGAGCTGAAGGGTTAGATAATTATGGCAAATGAAGAAAAAGGAACCTTTCTGACGATCGCGGAGGTCGCCGAAATCATGCGCGTCTCCAAGATGACTGTCTACCGTTTGGTTCACGCAGGCGAAATGCCGGCCGTGCGCGTCGGACGCTCTTTCCGCGTTCACGAGTCTGCCGTTAACGAGTACCTCGAGGCATCCGTTTACGGAGCGTAGGTGCTCGCGCCTTTAAGGCAGCGCCCACTTCTGTTGGCCAATCTTGGTCAGCGGTGGTGGGCGCTGTCTCGTTTCCCGTGTGTCGTCCGATTACCGCACATCACCCTTGTGCAGCGCGTTTCACCCTTTTGCGGCGCGCAGCGATATGCTGCGCGCCGTTTCCGCGGGTCGCCGCCGGGGCCACTTTTGGAGACGCGCTGGGGACTAGGTAAGATAGATCGCATTCGTGTCGGCACGCCGTGATGGCCCGCATATGTGCGGCCAAGGTGGCAAAGAGTGCACCTTTGCCGTTTCAGGCGCCGGCAGGTTCACAGTACGTACTAAAAGAAAGTGAGGACGCCTGTTATGGGTTCTGTCATCAAGAAGCGCCGCAAGCGCATGTCCAAGAAGAAGCACCGCAAGATGCTGCGCCGCACCCGCGTGCAGCGTCGCAAGTTGGGCAAGTAAACCCAACAGCCCACGAATCCTCCGCACCGTGCCTTAGCGCGGCGGCGGAGGATTTCTGGTTTTAGTGCCGAAGCTGCTTCTACGCTGAGAGTGCTTCGCCGCGTACGCTGCTACTTCCGGAAATAGCGCCAGCCGCCATAGGAAAAGGCCGCAGTGACAAGCGCTGGGAGGCCGTAGGTGCGGATGGCGCGGCGGATGGAGCGATAGTCGCGGACGATCCAGCCGCGCTTCTCTGCAATGTTGCGCAGCTTGCGGTCCGGGTTGATGGCCACGGGGGTGCCCACCATGGTGAGCATGGGCATGTCATTGGCGGAGTCGGAGTAGGCGGTGCACCGGTCCAAATCGAGGCCCTCGATGGTAGCGAGGGCGGCCACGGCGTGCTTCTTACCTGGGCCGTGGAGGATATCGCCAACCAAGCGGCCGGTGAACTTGCCGTCTTCTACCTCCGCGACGGTGCCGAGGGCGCCGGTAAAGCCAAAGCGACGCGCCAAGACCTGGGCGAGCTGGACTGGGGTAGCGGTGACCAGCCACACCTGTTGGCCGGCGGCCAGATGCATCTCAGCGAGCTGCGTGGTGCCGGGGTACGCGCGGCGGGCGAGGGAGGCTTCGACGATTTCCTCGCAGAGATCGATAAGCTCGTCCACGCTGCGGCCTTTGACAAACTCCAATGCCTGCGCGCGGCCGGCGGCGACGTCCTTTGCATTCTCTGCGCCAGAAAGGCGGAATTTAAGCTGCTTCCAGGCAACCGGGAGTATCTCAGAGATGCGGATGTAGCGTCGGCGGGCGAGCCCAAATCCGAATTCCACCAAGGAGGAACCCTGAACGAGGGTATTGTCCACGTCGAAAAAGGCGGCGGCGCCCACGTCGACGGGGACGTCCGGATCCTGGGCCGTGATGCGCTGGGAGCCTGCGGCGTCATAAGAACCGGAGACGGAGGCTATGCCGGAGGCGAAGTCCTCGAGCTCGAGCCCGAATTCCTCTAAGGCGGCGGCAGCGGCCGCCTCACCTGCGGCGCGCTGTTCTTCCTCGCCCAAGGGGGCCAGCGCCTGGTTTTCTAAAAAGTTGCGCAGATTGCCGCGCGAGGCCGTCCAATTGGCTAAAAAGTCGCGGGGAGATTCGGGGAATCCGGGGGGAGGTAAAGCGGACACGAGTGGAATAAACAGCTTTCGCAAACGCGGGGTGGACTAACATGTCCATAGTAAACGTTTCCCCCGTCTGCGTCCTTATGAGGAGAATCCCGCCCCTATGTCCCAGCATCTAGTTGAGCTCATGGTGCGCCCCACCTGCGGTTCCTGTAAACGGGTAAAAGAGCAGATTACCCCCGTTATCCAGGAGGCCGGTGCCCAGCTGGAAGTGCGCAACGTGGAAGATAGCCGCGAGCTCGAGATGGAATTCGGTGACCGCGTTCCCGTTGTAGTGATAGACGGAGAAGAATTCGCCTGCTGGGAAGTCGATAACGAAGAGTTGGCTGCGGAGCTGCGCTGACGATTCGGGTTCCGCGCCCACGCGGGGTAGTCTTTGGAACCATTGCGGTCAATCAAAAGGTTGAGGAGTGTGGAGCATGAGCGTGCTCGTTGTGGGAATGTCCCACCAATCGGCACCCGTGGCGTTGCTGGAAAAATTGAGTATGGACGATGTGGTGCAGCATTCCGCTTGCGGGCGGTTGGTTGACACCGAGTCCCTTACTGAGGCGATGATCATTTCCACGTGTAACCGCCTCGAGGTCTATACGGTGACCAATTCCTTCCACACCGGCGTGCAGGACGTCATCCGGGTGCTGCAGGAAGTCTCCCACGTCGATGAGGAAGAGCTGCGCAATTACCTTTACGTGCGCTATGCCGATGCCGCCGCGGAACACCTCATGTCCGTTACCTCCGGCCTGGATTCGATGGTGGTGGGCGAGCAACAGATCATCGGTCAGGTGCGTTCTGCCTACCAGTCCGCCTCCGAGCAGGGCACGGTTGGCCCGCGCATCCACGCCTTGGCGCAGTCCGCGCTGCGTGCCGGCAAGCGCGTGCACTCGGAGACGGAGATCGATAAGGCCGGCGTCTCAATGGTGACTTTCGCCTTTGACCAGGCGCTGCAGCGCCTGAATGCGGAGGATCTGCAGGGCAAGTCCGCGCTCGTGCTCGGCGCCGGGGCGATGGCCTCGCTTGCGGCCACCCACGCGGGCCGGCTGGGCATCGGCGAGCTGGTGATTGCCAACCGCACCCGCGAGCGCGCCGAGCGCCTCGCCGGCCACGCTGAGGAGGCCGGCGTGCGCACCCGCGTGGTGGACCTTCAGGACCGCGCCACCGCGCTTGCCGATGTCGACCTCGCCATCTCCGCCACCGGCGCCGAGGGCTTTACCATTACCGCGGCCGACATCCCGCCCGCGCACCCGCTGATGTTCATTGACCTCTCCCTCCCACGCGATATCGATGACGCGGCAACGAAAATCGATGACGTGGATTTGGTGAATATCGAGCGCCTGAGCAAGTCCCTGTCTGCGGCCGCCACCGATGTTGCGGCTGGCACGGACCCGCACGAGCAGGCCCGCGCCATCGTGGATGAGGAGCTCGCCGCCTATACCTCCGCCCAGCGCGTGCGCGATGTGGCGCCGGCTGTCAGCGCCCTGCACCGCCGCGCGGCGGACCTCGTGGAGTGCGAGGCGGCTCGCCTGCAGCAAAAGCACCCGGAGCTAGAGGGCAAGCAGCTTGCCGATGTCCAAGGCGCCCTCAAGCGCGTCGCCGACAAGCTGCTGCATGAACCGACGGTGCGGGCGAAGAAGCTGGCGGCATCGGATAGCAGTTTTAGCAGCGAAAATGCCCTGCAGGAACTCTTTGGCCTGCAGCTGGAAGGCTCCGGCGTTGCCGTGGCCGTCAATGAATTGCCCACGCTGAATAAGGAGGCGTAAATGTTCCAGATTGGTACCCGTGGCTCCAAGCTCGCCACCACCCAGGCAGGACACGTCCGCGATTGGCTTATCGATGCCGGATTCGATTCCGAACTCCACATCGTCACCACCGCCGGCGATACCAATATGGCCCCGGTCGAGCGCATCGGCGTGGGCGTATTCACCCAGGCGCTGCGTGAGGCGCTGTACCGCGGCGAATGCGATATCGCCGTGCATTCCTTCAAGGACCTGCCCACGGCCGAGGATGACCGCTTCCGCCTGGTCATCCCGCAGCGCCAGGACAGCCGCGAGGTGCTGGTTGCCCGCGATGGGATGACCTTGATGCAACTGCCAGAGGGCGCGCGGGTAGGAACCTCGGCGCCGCGCCGCATCTCCCAGCTGGCCGCCTTGCGCCCGGACCTGGAGATCCGCCCGCTGCGCGGCAATATCGATACCCGCATGTCCAAGGTGACCGACGGCGAGCTTGATGCCGTGGTGCTGGCCTATGCCGGCCTGCTGCGCGGCGGCTACGAGGATCGGGCGAGCGATATCTTCGATCCAGAATTATTCATGCCTGCCCCAGCCCAGGGTGCACTGGCCATCGAGGCCGCCGCCGGCACCGAGGCGGCCGCGGCATTAGACGCCATTGTTGATTATCAAGCCACCTCCGCCGCCCTTGCCGAGCGCGCCGTTCTCGCCCGCCTCGAGGCGGGCTGTACCGCGCCCGTGGCCGCTACGTCCCGCTGGAACGGCGATCAACTCACGGTGCGCGGCGGCGTCTTTGCGCTGGATGGTTCCCGCCAATTGACCGCCACCGCCTCCGGCGCTGCGATGGACGCAGCGGAAGCGGCGGAGTTGGGCACGCGGGTCTCTGATGAGCTTTTCGCCCAAGGCGCGGCCGACCTGCTAGGTCAGTAATTTCTACTTTAAGCGCTAATAATTTAAGGTGTAGATACCATAGATCATTTTTTGCAATGATACCCGGCCCCCTTTAAGGGCATCCCAGGACGTCGCGCCTGGGATTTTGGCCGTTATGACCTTGATACCCACCGACGGCGCGGGGAGAAACACTGCAGGCGATCATGTCCGTGTGCGGTGCCGCGGGCCCAGATCTAGAAAAGAACTTTATGAGCAATGCTGTGTCAGACACCCAGTTGGGCAAGATCGTCTTCGTGGGCGCTGGTCCGGGAAACCCAGACCTGCTGACCGTCCGCGCCCGCGAAGTTCTGGCCAATAACGCTATCGCCGTGGCCGATCCGCAGGTCATGCAGGGCGTGCGCGATGCCGTCGCCACCGCGCTGCCCGTCCCGCAAGAGCTGCTCGACGCCGCGGAAGAGGAATACGCGCAGATGTGCGCCGATGCCAAGGCCAAGGGCGCGCGCCGCAAGCCGCCCCGCCCGCCGGCGCCGACCGCCGCGGTTATCTATGCACCGGGCGAGGACATCGTGAGCCAGCTGCGCGAGTGCCTTGCCGAGGCCGATGGCGAGGATGTCATCCGCCTCGTGACCGGCAACCCGCTCAACCGCGAATCCATCAAGGCCGAGATCAACGCCGTGGCTTCCGCCGGCCTGGAGTTCCAGGTCGTGCCGGGCATGTCCCTGCCCTCAACCGTGCCGTCTTTTGCCGGGCTAGCCTTGGGCTCGACGTACACAGAGGCCGATGTCACCGATGGCGCCGACTGGGACGCGCTCGCCAATGCCACCCAGCCCATCGTCTTGCAGGCCACCAAGGAAGACTTGGCGGAGATTTCCACCGAGCTGCAGCAGCGCGGCATGCCGGCGGAAACCGAGGCATTTGTGACCGTCCACGGCACCACGCGTCTGCAGCGCACGTACGAGACGACGCTGGGGACCATCCCCAAGCTGGACGCGGACCTGTCCGGCCCGCTGGTGGTGACGCTCGGCCGCAGCATCGATGACCGCACCAAATACTCGTGGTGGGAAAACCGCCCGCTCTACGGTTGGCGCGTGCTAGTTCCGCGCACCAAGGAACAGGCCGGGCCCATGTCCGCGCGCCTGGCCGGCTACGGCGCCATCCCGCAGAACGTGCCGACGATTTCCATCGAGCCGCCGCGCAACCCGGCGCAGATGGACCGCGCCATCAAGGGCATCGTCGAGGGCCGCTACAAGTGGATCGTCTTTACCTCCGTCAACGCCGTGACCGCCGTGTGGGATAAGATTTCCCAGCTCGGCCTGGATGCGCGCGATTTTGCCGGCGTGCATCTTGCCGCCGTGGGCACCAAGACCGCCGATGCCATCCGCGCCAAGGGCATGGTGCCGGAGCTTTTGCCGCACAAGAAGAAGCAAAACGCCGAAGGGCTGCTCGAGGTTTTTCCCAATTACGTCGAGGACATCGACGCCGTCAGCCGCGTTCTCCTGCCGCGCACCGATATCGCCGCCGATACGCTTGTCGATGGCCTCCAAGCCCTCCAGTGGGACGTCGACGACGTCGTGGCCTACCGCACCGTGCGCGCCGCCCCGCCCTCGGCAGAAATCCGCGACATGATCAAGACCGGCGGCTTCGACGCCGTGGCCTTTACCTCCGGTTCCACCGTGCGCAACCTGGTGGGCATCGCCGGCAAGCCGCACCAACGGACGATCATTGCGTGCATCGGGCCATCGGCAAGCGCAGCAGCAGAAGAGCTGGGCCTGCGCGTTGATGTCGTGCCGGATGTTGCGGACGTGCCCGCGCTTGTCGATGCCCTCGCCAGCCACGTCGCCGCCCTCCGCGCCGCCGGTAACCTGCCCGCGCCCCGCAAGAAGCGTCGCGCTCGCAAGAAGACTACTAAGGTCGAGAAGGCGTAAGTTTTTAGTCTCGCTCTAAGGAGTACCCAATGAGCTCATTTCCTGCCCGCCGCCCCCGTCGCCTGCGCTCCACGCCGCAGATGCGCAACCTCGTCGCCGAAACCACGCTGCGTCCATCGGACTTAATTCTGCCGATGTTTATCGCAGACGGCCTCGATGAGCCGAATGAGATTTCTTCCATGCCCGGCGTGTACCAGCACACTTTTGACTCGCTGCGCCGCGCGACCGAGGAGGCCCTCGAGGCCGGGGTTACCTGCGTGGATCTGTTCGGCGTGCCGCTGGACAAGGACAAGGACGCCACCGGCTCCGTGGCCTGGAATCCCGACGGCATTTTGAACCGCGGCATCGCCGCCCTGCGCGAGGAATTTGGCGATGACCTCATCATCATGGCCGATACCTGCCTCGACGAGTTCACCTCGCACGGGCACTGCGGTGTCCTCGATGACCAGGGCCGCGTGCTTAACGATGAATCCGTCCAGCTCTACCAAAAGATGGCCCGCTCCCAGGCCGAAGCCGGCGCTCAGATCATTTCGCCGTCTGGCATGATGGACGGCCAGGTTGCCGCCATCCGCGCCGATCTCGATGAGGCCGGGCGCGACGACGTCTCCATCATGGCCTACTCCGCGAAGTACGCCTCCGCCTTCTTCGGACCGTTCCGCGAGGCCGTCGGTTCCTCCCTTGAGGGAGACCGCCGCACCTACCAGCAAGACCCGCGCAACTTCCGCGAATCCCTGCTGGAGGCCGAGCTCGATATCGAGGAGGGCGCCGACTTCGTCATGGTCAAGCCGGGCTTGCCGTATTTGGATGTCTTGTCCGCAATCGCGGAGACTTCCTCGGTCCCCGTCGCCGTGTACCAAGTCTCTGGCGAGTACGCGATGATCAAGGCCGGCGCCGCCAACGGCTGGGTCGATGGCGAGGCCATCATGCTCGAGTCTCTTACCGCCTTCAAGCGTGCCGGTGCCGACCAGATCCTGACGTACTTCGCCACCGAAGCCGCACGCCTGCTCAAGTAAAGGATTTTTGTGACACAGCCTTCTTCTCGTCCGACGCCGCCGCCCGCTTCGCCGCCTTCGCCGCAGCAGCCGGGAGACCTGGGGCCGCAGCAGCCGGGCGACCCGCGCGGCCAGCAGGAGCCGCACCCCGGCACCCCGAGCCCACAACCGGGTGACCCGGGGGCGCAGCCTGGAGATCTGCTAGGCAAGAAGGAGCCACAGCCGGGCAACCCAGGCCCACAGCCAGGCGACCCGCGACCACAGCACGGTCAACAGGAGCCGCAACCGGGCGCTCCAGGGGCACAGCCCGGGGATCCGCGTG
This sequence comes from Corynebacterium sp. MSK073, assembly GCF_030232085.1. Taxonomy (NCBI): domain Bacteria; kingdom Bacillati; phylum Actinomycetota; class Actinomycetes; order Mycobacteriales; family Corynebacteriaceae; genus Corynebacterium; species Corynebacterium sp. MSK073. The sequence continues at coordinate 28,903 of NZ_JASPIY010000017.1, forward strand.
GCCAGCAGGGGCAACAACCCGGAACCCCGGGGCCGCAGCGCGATAAGCAGCGTGAGCCTCAACGAGAATCGCGGCCCAAGCCGGAGCCCGGCAAACCGCGCGGCCAGCAGGGGAAGCCGAGTCCGAATCAAACTGGCGGCGGCCGGCAGGGCGGCAAGGACGCGAAGGGCGGTTCCAAGCGCCCCGAGACCGTGGTCTACATGCTGTGGCTATGGCTGGGCGTCGTCGTCGGCGAGACAGTTCACCAGATCCTCAACGTGGTGCTGACCCTGCTCAACCACGATGTGCTCATGGCGCAGGCCAAGCAAATGGTCGAAAGCACCTCGGGTGGCGAAGACGGCGAGGAAGTATCGGATTCCTTTATCGAAATGGCCGCCTATGGATCGGTGGCGCTGTCGGCTGCCATTGCCGTCGGCGTGCTGGTGCTGCTGCTGTTTTTGCTGAAGTCGCTGGCGGGGCCATCAAAACGCGCGGGCACCTCGCGCCGCATCTGGTTCGCCTTTTCCATTTACTTTGGCTTCCGCATCCTGCTGACCTTCATGGTCACGCCCGCGGGTGCCGACGTCCCCGACTGGCTCTTCGCCTCCGACGGCATGGTGCAAATCCTGGTCGGCGTCGCCGCCGTATTAGGTCTTATTTTCTCCATAAAGCCCGAGACCCTCGACTACACCGGCGAGCTGGAGCAAATGCGCGAGCTGGAAAAGGAACTCGAACAGGCGCGCCGGGATAAAGAGCGCGAGAAGCGCGAAAAGCAGGAGGCCAAGGAGAAAGACGCCCAAGAGAAGGACGCCAAGCAAAAGGACCCCAAAGATAAAGTCGGTCGCAATCAGCCTCCGCGGAATTCCGGCTCCCAAAACAGGGGCGATGACCACAAGGCCAACCGATGACCAGCATGTTCCCCGGCCACGGCCGGCGCGATGATGATCGGAACGGCGGTTCTGCGGATAAGAATCATCGCCCGGGGCCCCGTGACTATAACCGCCCTGTGCAGCACACCACCCAGGATCAAGACTTGTCCGTGTGGCCGCGCCCGCTCCAGTGGGCGTATTGGGTTCTCGTTGTTGCAGCCGTCATCATGCTGGTCAGCGGCATGGTCGGCATCTTCGGCGGAGGCGGCGAGCAGATGGAGCCTTCGGATTCGCGCATCGCCGAGTACGTGCGGTCGAACCGCCTATTCGTCTCGGTATTTAATATCATCGGCGCGATCCTTCTGGCGCTCTTTTCCGCGCAACTCGCCAACGGATCGAAGTGGGCGCGCCGTATTATCTCCGTCGTCATTGCGATTGCCCTCTTCTTCAATATCGCGGCCCTAGCGCTTGGCATTGGCGGGCTTGGCCTGCTGATTATCGCCGTGACGCTGCTAATCGCGGTGGTTCTGCTCTTCCGGCCCCAGTCCAACCGGTTTATCGCCCACCGCAGCCTCCACGGGCGCGACTGACGTGCGCGGCAAATTAGCCCCTGCTCCAACTTTTGATTCATAATGAGGGGTATGTCTCGACTTAACCGCGCCCCCATTATCGATGCCGCCCTCGGCCGCACCCCCTCCCGCCCGCCAGTGTGGTTGATGCGTCAAGCTGGTCGCTCCCTGCCGGAGTACCGCGCCGCCCGCGAGGGCATCAGCATGCTGGACTCTTGCTTCATGCCGGAACTCCTCGCAGAAATCACCCTGCAACCGGTGCGCCGCCACGACGTGGACGCGGCCATCCTCTTCTCCGATATCGTCGTCCCGCTCAAGGCCGCCGGCGTCAACGTCGACATCGTGCCCGGCCGCGGGCCGGTGATGGAGAAGGCGGTGAGGGAGAAGGGGGACATCGGCAAGCTGCCTATCCTTGATACCGACGTGCCCGAAGTCGCCCAAGGCATTGCGGGCATCCTCGGCGAGCTTACCGAGACCCAAGCGCTCATCGGGTTCGTCGGCGCGCCATTTACCCTGGCCAGCTACCTCATTGAGGGCGGGCCGTCCAAGAACCACGAGCGCACCAAGGCGCTCATGCACGCCGAGCCCGAGACGTGGCACATGCTCATGCGCCGGCTCGTGCCCACCATCATTAATTTCCTGCGGGTGCAGGTCGATGCCGGCATCGACGCCATGCAGCTTTTCGATTCCTGGGCCGGCTACCTCAACGAGCGTGACTACCGCGAGTTCGTGCTGCCATATTCGCAGGAAATCCTCGCCAGCGTCGATATTCCGCGCATCCACTTCGGCGTGGGCACCGGGGAGCTGCTACAGGCGATGTCCGAAGCCGGCTCCGAGGTCATGGGCGTGGACTACCGCGTGGCCATGGACGCCGCCGCCCAGCGCGTGAACTCGCGCGTGCTGCAGGGCAACCTCGACCCGGCGCTGCTTTTTGCCGGCGACGATGCCGTGCGCCAGGCCGTGCGCACCATCCGCGGCGAGGTGGAGCGCGCCCAGCAGCGCGGCGATATCGACACCCACATCTGGAACCTTGGGCACGGGGTGCTGCCCACCACCGACGCGGAGGCCATCACCCGCGCCGTATCCATCATTCACGAGGAGGGCTAAATGCGTATTGCCATCATCGGTGCCGGCCTCGCCGGCCTTACCGCCGCCTACGAACTGCGTGATCACGACGTCGAGGTTTTCGAGGCCGCCGGGCGCATTGGCGGCAAGCTGTATTCCGTGCCGTTTAATGACGGCCCCACCGACATGGGCGCCGAGGCCTTCCTCGCCCGGCGGCGCGATGCGGTGGAGTTCTTCCACTCCCTCGGCCTTGCCGGCAGTTTAGTTGACCCGTCAGGTTTGCGCTCGCTGGTCTACAGCGGGGAGCTCAAGGCCCTGCCGCAGGGCGGGGTGATGGGCATTCCGTCGCATTCCGCGCCGGTCGCGCACCTGGTTTCGGAGGAGACGGCGCGGCGCATCGATAACGAGCAGCCCTTCGAGTGGACCGTGGGCGGCGACGTTTCGGTCGGTGAGTTGGTGCGTCAACAATACGGCGGCGACCTGGTGGACCGCGTGGTTTCCGCGCTGCTGGGCGGGGTGTACTCATGCACCGCCGATGACCTGGGCCTGCGCGCCACCATCCCCACGCTTGCCGATGCCCTCGATTCCCTCGCCGCCTCCCACCCCGTCACCCTTTCTGCGGCCGTGCGCTCCCTTGAGGAAGCCCGTGCGGATAACCCCAGCGGTTCCGGGCCCGTTTTCCAGACCTTCCGCGGTGGCTACGCCGAGGTTTACGAGACCCTGGCGGAAAAATCCGACGCGAAGATTTTCGTTGACACGTTCATTTCTGGCATCACGCGCAATGGCGATAAGTTCCACCTGACCGGCGCGCCGGGCGATACCGCGCCCTTCGACCGCGTGCTGGTAGCTACACCAGCACCGACCGCCGCGCGTCTGCTGCCCAAGGTGGCTCCGGATGCGGCGACGCGGTTGAAGGGGGTGAAGCTGGCGGCATCGGCAGTCGTGGGCCTCAAATTCGAATCCGACACCGATCCCTCCGGCACCGCGCTGCCGCAAAACTCCGGCATCCTCGTCGCCACCGACCAAGATGACGTGCATGCAAAGGCGTTTACGTTGTCATCGCGCAAGTGGCCCCACCTGGCAGAGCGCGGCGGAGCGTTGGTGCGCGCCTCGTTCGGCCGGTTCGGCGACGACGCCATCGTCCGCGCCGAGGAAGACGACCTCGTGGACTACGCCCTCGATGACCTGCAGCACCTGACCGGCTTCGACGGCCGCGCGGCTGGCGTTGCCGAAATCTTCACACAGCGCTGGTTCGGCGGCCTGCCCCGCTTTGATTCCACCCACCTCGACACCGTGGCCGCCGTGCGCGATGCCTTATCCCAGTCCCCAGGCGTCGACGTCACGGGTGCCTGGGCCGGCGGCGTGGGCGTGCCTGCGGTCATCGCGGATGCGCGCGCTGCCGCCGCCCGCATCGCTGGCAGCTAGCTCGCGTGGCTGGGCGGCTGGGACCCGCATCGAGCATCAGAAGCTGGCCTCGGCTGCAACTAGCGCCGGCTGCAACTGGTGCCGGTCGCACCTAGCGAAGTTGGTGGCTGGCGCTGCCGGTAGTTAAGAATCGCCGGCGGTCCCGCGCCTGAACCGTGTCGCGGTCCGGAGCTGGAGCGCGACGGTTTTGGGCATGCCTAAACAGGCAGCAGGGTTACTGCTGCCTGAACAGGCGTTTGCGGCCGATTCCGCGCGTGCGGAAACCTGACATGCGCGCAGATAATTGGCATGTGCGAGGACCTGTCCCTCTCCCAAGAATGGCGGCGGGACCTGGGCGCTAGGTGCGAATACTAGGTTCCGGCGCTGGGGCCGGGCACGGCATCGGGCACGGCATCGGCCCAGGGCGGTTGCCACACCACCCGCCCGCGCCTGCGGGTGAGGCGACCGCGGCGAGGTGGGGCATTCGGGTCATCGTCGTTGACGCCGTTGTGGTACGGGCAGCAGGCCGCGAGGTTGGCCATATTGGTATCGCCGCCGTGCTGCCAGGCTTCGAGGTGGTGGATTTGGCACTTATCCGCGGGATAGTTGCACCGCGGCCACGGGCAGACGGGGTTTTCAGCGGCGGCCATGAGCCGCTGCTTCTCGTTGGCCATGCGCTCGGTGCGGTAGAGGTTCACCGCGCCCTCGAAGGGATGCACGAGGGTGATAAGGCCGCGCTCGGAAAGGGTGCGCGCGACCAATTCGGCGCCGGTCAGCCGCGCCCCGTTGGTGAGCTGGATGGTGATTTCTTCGCCGTCACCATCGATGATGCGGTCGAGCTCGTCGAGCGTGATGATCGCATTGGTCGTCACCGTGGGGCGCGGGGCGGCGGAGCCGGAGAAAAGGCCCGCGACGGAGTCTAAGGGCGCATCTTCGTCCAGGTTGGACTCCAAGTCAGCGATGAGGGCGGAGGGCCCAGTAATCGCGAGCGTCCACGGCGCATCCTTGCGGCGGCGAATGCGGACGCCGGGGCGCGGCGGGGTGGGCGGATTAATCTCACGCAGCTTCTTGCGCGCGAGCTTTTCCATCTCATCGGTATCCGCGGCGGTGCGGCAGAGCTCCACCCTCAGCTGCCACGCCTGGCGCTTGGTCTTGGCGCGCGTGGCGTAGCGCTCGATGACCTCGAGCGTTGGCAGCGCGTGGGCGCGTTCGCGGGCGGCGGCCACGGCGCGGCGTTGTTGCCGGGAAAAGGAGGTGGGGGAGAAGAAGGCATCGGCAAGCGTGAGCAGCGTGCGCGCCGTCCGATTCGGCGCACCGGCCGCGCGCAGCTCGCGGGCGGACATGCCTGCGCACCCGGCGACGATGTCGATGCCGGGCGCCAGGGCCGCGAGGTATGCCTGAAGTGCTGTCATGCCCCGCAGCTTAAGGTGATAGCGCAACTAAAGCGCGGCGCGCGGGCGCAGCCTGTGGATAATTCGGTCCAAAGGCGCTAAAAAGCCGCGGTTCGTTGACGCGACATGTGAATAACTAGCCCTTATTGCGGAAAACGAAGATGGATGAGAAGTCCTGGTTTCCGTGGCCCATGTCCTGCATCTCGGCGAAGCGCTCGATGGCGGCGGACACGGCGGGCAGGGGCTTATCGGAGGTCTTCTCCATGAGCTTGGCGTCCTTGGCCAGGGCGTCGACGGTGAAATCGCCGGGGTCGGTATTGCGCTCGCCGGTGATGAACGGGCCTTTCATATTGGACATGAACGACAGGCCAGTGATGTCGAGCATCTGCAGGATTACCTCGGAATCGAGACCCTCGGACTCGCCGAGCTGCAGGGCCTCGAGCAGGCCTTCGGCGGTCACGGCTAGGGCAAGGTTGGCCAGCAGCTTGCCGATGGCCGCCGTCGCCGCCGTTTCCACCCCAATCAGCTTCTCTTCGCCGGCCCAGGCCTCGGCAAGGCCGAGGGCGACCTCGCGGCGGTCATCGTCGGGCGTGCCAACATAAACGCCCAGGTTGCCCTCGCGCGCCGGGCCCAGCGAGCCCACGACGGGGGAGTGGACGTAGGAGTCGACGGCGGCGGCGAACTCGCGGGCATCGTCAGGCGAGACCGTCGTAGTGTCGATCCAGGTAATGCCCTCGGGGATAAGCTGCGGCTCGATGATCACCTCGCGGATCTGGTCGGGGCCGAAGAGGGAGGTGATGATGACCTCGGCGCCCTCGATGGCCGCGGCGGGGGTATCGGCGCGCGCCGCGCCCTCGTCCACGAGGGGTTGCGCGCGCTCGGCGGTGCGGTTCCACACCGTCAGCTCGTGCTCAGAGAGTAGGTGGCGGGCAAGCTCGGTGCCCATGCGTCCGGTTCCTAAAAATGCGATCTTCATACCTCCCCAGTGTGCCATCTCAGCGTGAATGCCGTTTTCTATGACGTATCACGGAACCTCAGGGAACGTTGGCGGGTTGCTGTGAATTCCACCGACATGCACAGTCAAACTTTTGTATGGCGCGCGAGTCGCTAGAATGACAGACATGCCTAATACTTCCCAGTCGCAACAGTGGTTCGAGCGTTCCTCCAAAGTCATCCCGGGCGGGGTGAACTCGCCGGTGCGCGCTTTCGGCTCCGTGGGCGGCCAGGCCCGCGTGATTGAGCGGGGCGAGGGATCGCGCCTGTGGGATGTCGACGGCAATGAGTACGTCGACCTCGTGAGCTCCTACGGCCCGATGATCCACGGCAATGCGCACCCGGAAATCGTCGAGGCCGTGCAGCAGGCTGCCACCGGCGGGCTGAGCTTCGGCACGCCGACGGAGGGTGAGGCGCTGCTGGCGGAGGAAATCGTCAAGCGCACTGCGGCCGATAAGGTGCGCATGGTTAACTCCGGCACGGAGGCGACCATGTCGGCGGTGCGTTTGGCCCGCGGTTACACCGGCCGCGCGAAGGTGCTGAAGTTTGAGGGTTGCTACCACGGGCACGTGGATGCGCTGTTGGCATCGGCAGGCTCGGGCGTGGCGACGTTCGGCCTGCCGGATTCGCCGGGCGTGACGGGTGCGACGGCGAAGGACACCATCGTCGTTCCTTATAACGATCTGGATGCGGTGCGCGAGGCCTTCGCGGAGAACGAGGGGCAGATTGCCTGCATCATTGCGGAGGCCTCTGCCGGCAATATGGGCACCGTGGCTCCGAATGAGGGTTTCAACGCGGCGCTGAAGGAAATCGCGCATGCCGATGGCGCCCTGCTCATCCTCGACGAGGTTATGACCGGCTTCCGCACCTCCTATAAGGGCTGGTACGGCGTCGATGGCGTGGCGGCGGACCTGGTGACCTTTGGCAAGGTGGTTTCCGGTGGCCTGCCGGCTGCGGCCTTTGGCGGTCGCGCCGAGGTCATGGACTACCTGGCGCCGGATGGTCCGGTCTACCAGGCGGGCACCTTGTCCGGTAACCCGGTGGCGATGGCCTCGGGCCTGAAGTCGCTGCAGCTTGCCGATGAATCCCTCTACCCCCGCCTGCAAGAAAAGGCCGACCAGCTCGGCGCGATGATTTCTTCCGCGCTGGAGGCCGAGGGCGTGGCGCACCACATTCAGCGCGCGGCATCCATGTTCTCCATTCGCTTCGCAGAGGGCGAGGGCCGCAACTTCGCGGATATGCAGGCCGCGGAGAACTTCCGCTTTGCCCCGTTCTTCCACGCGCTGCTTGAAAACGGCATCTACGTGGCACCGAGCGCGTTCGAGACCTGGTTCGTCTCTGATGCTCTTGGCGATGCCGACTTCGAGCGCATCGATGCCGCCCTCAAGCCTGCCGCGAAGGCCGCGGCCGCAGCGCGTCCCGCACAATAAGGCCTGCGTAACTAGGCCTGCTCAATAAGGAGAGACATGACACGCACCATCGTTCACCTCGTGCGCCATGGCGAGGTACACAACCCGGGCAAGATCCTGTACGGGCGCATCCCGGGCTATCACCTATCCTCGCGCGGGCGTTCCATGGCCGCGCGGACGGCGGAAAGCTTCCGCGATCATGATGTGACCTATTTGGCGGCCTCGCCGCTGCAGCGCGCGCAGGAAACGGCGCGGCCGATTGCGCAGGTGACGGGGCTAAATGTGGACGTCGATAAGACGCTCATCGAGTCCGGTAACCAATTCGAGGGCCTGCGCACCAAGGGTTTGCGCTCGGCGCTGTGGAACCCGCGGCACTGGCCGAAGATGGTCAACCCGCTGGAGCCGTCGTGGGGTGAGGCGTATGAGGGCATCGCCGAGCGCATGCTCGGTGCGGTCGACCGCGCGCATACCGCGGCGGAGGGGCATGAAGCCGTGCTGGTGAGTCACCAGCTGCCCATCGTGATGGTGCAGCGCACGGTGCTGGGCCAGCGCCTGCCGCATGCGCCGTGGAACCGCGAGTGCGCGTTGGCCTCGGTAACCTCGCTGCTTTTTGAGGATAACCAGGTCACCGATATCTTCTACTCCTCGCCGGCGCAGGAGATTTAATGGCACGTACACGCACCCGTGCGGCAACGCGCGTTGTGGCAGCCGCGCTTTCTATAACCGCCCTGACCTTGACCGCCTGCACGCAGGACGCCGAGAACGCGCAGAACGCGGTGGCCACCGGCGGCGAATTCGAATTCATCTCCCCGGGCGGGGAGCGGGAAATCCACTACGAGGAAGCCGATAGGAAACCGCTGCGCAGTTTCAGCGGCGCCGATGTCCGCGATACGAATAAGACCATTTCCTTGGATGACTACGAGGGTGAAGTCGTGGTCTTGAATTCCTGGGGCCAGTGGTGCGCGCCGTGCCGCGCTGAGGCCGATGACCTGCAGGCAGTGCACGCAGAGCTGCAAAAACGCGACCTGGGTACCGTCTTAGGCATCAACGTGCGCGACTATAACCCGCAGGTATCCAATGACTTCTTGGACGATAACGGGCTGGAGTACCCCTCCATCTATGACCCGCCGTTTAAGACGGCCGCGGCGCTCGGCGGCGTGCCTACGTCCGTGGTGCCGACCACGATCGTCTTGGATAAACAACACCGTCCGGCTACCGTTTTCTTGCGGTCCATCACTACCGATGACGTGATGGATGTTGTGGATAAGTTAGAAAAGGAATAAATGGATTACGCAGCAAATATCGGCGGCCAGTTTGCCGAAGCTGCCACCTCCGGCCCGTTGATCCTCGGCATCCTCGCCGCGGCTCTGGCGGGTCTCGTCAGCTTTGCCAGCCCCTGCGTCATCCCGCTGGTGCCCGGCTATATCTCGTACCTCGCCAGCGTGGTTGGCGGTGAGGTGAGCTATGACGAGAAGCTGGGGGTGGGCGTCGGCAAGCGCAGGCAATGGGCCGTCGTGCTGGCGGCAGCGCTGTTCATCTTGGGCTTTACCGTGGTCTTTGTGCTGGCGACGGTCTCGGTCTTTGGCGCGATTTCCGCGCTCACGCTCAACGCCGATACGCTGATGCGCGTGGGCGGCGGCGTCACCATCTTGATGGGCGTGGTTTTCCTGGGCGCGATTCCGGCGCTGCAGAAAGACACGCGCTTGGCGCCAAAGCGCTGGACCACGTGGCTGGGCGCGCCACTTTTGGGCGGCGTGTTCGCGCTGGGCTGGACGCCGTGCCTGGGACCCACGCTGGCGGCGATTGTGTCCATTTCCGCCGGTACCGAAGGCGTGACCGCCGCCCGCGGCGCCCTGCTCATCGTGGGCTATTGCCTGGGCCTTGGCCTGCCGTTCCTGCTGGTGGCGCTGGGATCCGCCCGGGCGATGCGCACCATCTCGTGGGCCCGCAAGCACTCGCGCACCATTCAGATTATTGGCGGCGTGGCGATGATCCTCGTGGGCGTTGCCCTGATTACCGGCCTGTGGGGCGAGTTTATTTCCTATATCCAGAAATGGACCGTGGACTACGGCGCAACCCTCATTTAGGAGAAACGTGAAATATATCCGCAAAGCCTGGCGCTGGCTTACCAGCATGCGCACCGCGCTGGCCCTGCTTTTCCTGCTGGCGCTCGCCGCCATCCCCGGCTCCCTCTTGCCGCAGCGCGATCTGAACGAGCAGAACGTGCAGGAGTTCATCGAATCCAATGGCACCGTGGCGGAAATCTACGATAAGCTGCAGCTTTTTGATGTCTTTTCCTCCATCTGGTTCCAAGCCATCTTCCTGCTGTTGGCGGTCTCGCTCATTGGCTGCATCATTCCGCGCTCGATCGATCACTACAAGGCGTGGCGCACACAGCCCACGCGCGCGCCGAAGTACCTGCACCGCCTGCCGCTAAGCGCCGAGGGGCATTCGGATAAGAGCGAGGAAGAACTCAGCGCGGAGATCCACAAGCGCCTGAAAAAGTGGCGCGTGGCAGAATACACCCCGAATGAGGACCGCGCCGGGGTGCACGCCTTTTCCGCTGAGCGCGGCTACGGCCGCGAGCTGGCCAACCTCATTTTCCACGTCGCCCTGGTGGCGATCTTGGTCACCGTGGCCGCCGGCCGCCTGGTCAACTACGAGGGCCAGGTCATCGTGGTTACGGAATCCGGCTCGCAGGGCGGCAATACCTCGCTGGAGCAGTCCACGGAGTTCTGTAATACCTCCACCTCGAACTTTGACTCCTTCCGGGCAGGGCCGCTTTTCGATGGCACCGGGCTCCACCCCTTCTGCATGACCGCGCACGACTTCACCGCGAAGTACCTGCCCAATGGCCAGGCGGAGATGTTTACCTCCAATGTCTCTTATGCGGAAGGCGACGATATTTATAAGGATCCTTCCGAATGGAAGGACTACGAGCTCAAGGTCAACCACCCGCTGCGCCTGGCACAAAACCGCGTCTACCTGCAGGGCCACGGCTATGCGCCGACGGTGACCGTGGAGTGGCCGGATGGTGAAAAGCGCACGCAGACCATTCAATTCCAGCCCACTGACACGACCTTCTTCCTGTCTTCGGGCGTGCTGCGCTTTGACCCGCCGGCGGGCATGTACCCGGATCTTTTCGAGCGCCGCCAAAACCAGCTGGCCATCCAGGGCCTCTTCGCCCCAACGGCCGAGTGGAGCGGTGAGAACGGCAAGCTTTTGCAGTCCTCTCACCCGGGCCTGAATGATCCGGCGCTGGCGGTCGATATTTACCGCGGCGATGCTGGCCTCGATACCGGTACGCCGCAGTCGCTCTTTTCGCTGGATTCAAGCCTCGTACACTCCGGGCAGCTGCAGAAGATCGACCGCGTGAACCTGAGCCAAGGCGATGACGTCACGCTTGACGATGGCACCAAGATCACCTTCAACGGCGCCAACGAGTTTGCCAATTATCAGGTCTCCTATGACCCATTCCAGAAGTGGGTGCTGGCATCCGCGCTAATCATGTTGGTATCCCTGGTGGCCTCGTTGATGATTAAGCGCCGCCGCGTCTATATTCGCCTGCGGCCGGATTCCGCCGGCGGCACCACCATTGAGATGGGTGGTCTCGCCCGCACCGACCGCGCCGGCTGGTCCGAGGAATTCCATGAGCTGCACCGCGCGCTCTTGGAGCTTCCGGATCCAGATGAGGTGGAAGAAGACAAACTCTATACTGATGAGTAATCCAACTATAGTTGGATCCCGCTGTGTGCATGAGTAAGGTAATCAGCATCATCCCGCACGTGTGAAGGCTAGGTGGACTCCCTTGCAGATCGATCAGAATCTGTCGAACTTCTCGGATCTCGCGGTGCAGACCGCATTCGTGGTGTACTGCGTCGCGCTTCTTATGTCGCTGTTGTACTACGGCCGCATACGCAGCCTTATCGAGGCGCACCGCGTCAACCGCTCGGAGGCGTCCAAGGTATTGGTCGGCGCTGGAGCCGAGGCTGGTGCCGCGGCTGCTCCCGCCGCCGGAGCTGGCGGCGGCGATACCGGTGCTGACGCTGCAACCGGCACGGGCGCAACGGATGTCGGCACCGACTACGAGGCTGAGGCGTCGTCTGCGGCTGCAACCTTGAGCGAGGAAGAAGTCGCGGACAAGGAACGCAAGCTGGATAAGCTTGGCGGCATGACCAGCTCGCTGATGTGGGTGGGCATTGCCCTGCACGCCGCGGCTATCGTGCTGCGCGGGCTGGCCACGGGGCGTTTCCCGTTTGGCAACCTTTACGAGTACGTGTTGATGGTGTCCTTCGGCGTGCTCTTGGTGGGCAATATCGCCATGCAGCGCAAGGAATGGCGCACGGTCTGGCCGTGGATCCTTACCCCAGTGCTGGCGCTGATGTTTTACGGGTCTACCAAGCTGTATGCGGAGTCCGCACCTGTGGTGCCGGCCCTGCAATCGCACTGGCTGCCCATTCACGTCACGGTGGTGTCCTTGGGCGCGTCCATCGGCATCATTTCCGGCATCATCTCGCTATTGACCCTGTTGCGCCAGTGGCAGCCAAAGAACGCGGAGCGTGGCATTTTTGGTGCTCTGGCTTATCCGCTGCCATCCGCGGCCAAGATTGACCGCTTGGCGTACCGCTTGGCCGTTATCACCCTGCCCACCCTGGGCCTAGGCATCATCTTGGGTGCCATCTGGGCCGAATCCGCGTGGGGTCGCTTCTGGGGCTGGGATCCGAAGGAAACCATGTCCTTTGCCACCTGGATTCTTTATGCGGCCTACCTGCATGCGCGCGCCACCCCGGCCTTCCGCAAGGCGGCGCCGTGGATCAACGTTTTGGCCATGGCGGCGATGGTATTCAACCTCTTCTTCATCAATATGGTGGTCTCCGGCCTGCACTCCTATGCGGGGCTGAACTAAATGGCCACCAACCATAGCCCGCGCAATAAGCAGGGAAAGCCCGCCGGCGATAACGAGCTCATCCTGGGCTTGGGCGCGCAGATTGCGCAGCGGCGGCGTGAGTTGGGCATCGTCCAGCAGCAGCTTGCCGATGCCGCCCACATCTCCCGCTCCACCCTCCACACCATCGAACACGGTGGGGCAGGCGTGCGGTGGGAAAAGGTTACCGCCGTGGCAGAAGCGCTGGGCTTGGAGATGCGGTTCGTGCCAAAGGATTAATCCTGGTTGTCTTCTTGGCCCTTTGAACCATTGTTGCCGTCGGCGTCGCGAGTGCGGCGCTGGCGGCGTTTTTCTTCCTCGACCTCCTGTTTGCGGCGCTGCTTGAAGCGCTCCTTTTCCAGGTTCCACAGGAACTCCTCGTCATCATCGGGGCCCTTGATGGAACGCGGTTGTTCTTCAACCTGGCGGGACTTCCAGGATGATGGCCCAAAGGCCTTCCACACCAGGTAGGCGGCGAGGACAAAAAGCAGTAGGAGGATTAGTCGACCCATGCAGATTATTCTACCTGTACGGCGTACAATCGACCCCCATGACGCACAACCCTGAGCCACCGAAACCGGACCCCGAACTGCGCCGTCGCTCCCGCAAGGCGCTTTGGAAATACGGGCTCGCGCGCGTGGTGCTTTTTATCGCGCTCACCGCGGTCATTGAGCTGCTGGCGGTAGCGATTGGTTTCCCCATCCCCGTCCTCATGGCAGCGCTCCTGGCGCTCTTTGTTGCCCTGCCGCTATCGATGCTGATGTTTAAAAACTGGCGCATCGAGGCCACGCAGACGCTGGCGGAATACTCCGCGCAGCGCAAGGCGCACAAGCGCTGGGTGCAAGCCGAATTGGAAGGCCGCGCGGAGGCCTAGGCGCGCAAGCCTGGCCCTTGACTAGACGAGGGCGACGGCGATGGCCTCGATGACTGCCCAGATGAGCATGGCGCGCCCGGTCAGCCCTAGCACGGGGATGAGCTGGGGTCCGGTGGCGCCGCGGTTGACGGTGCGCACCGCGCGGAGTGCAAACGGGAAGTAGACCAGGCCTGCGAGCGCGAGCCAGCTGCCAAAGGCGACCGCGATGGTGAGTATGAAGGGCAACAGCAGCAGGCCGGTAAAGAGCAGGCGGGCGTTCTTATTGCCCAGCCGCACCGCGAGGGTGATCTTGCCGGCCTCGGCATCGGAGGGAATATCGCGGATATTATTGGCCAGGTTCACCCCGGAGCTCATGGCGCCGATGCCGATGGCGAGGGCCAGGCCCGTCCAAGAAATGCGACCGGCTTGGGTAAATTCGGTGCCGAGCACGGCGACGAGGCCGAAGAATATAAAGACGGCGACCTCGCCCAGGCCGCGGTAGCCGTAGGGGTTCTTGCCGCCGGTATAAAACCACGCGCCGGCGATGCACAGCGCACCGATGAGGATGAGCCACCAGGCACCAGCGGCCAGCGACAGGAAGATTCCGGCCAGACCGGCGACGGCAAAGCAGCCAAAGGCGGCGTATTTCACGTGGCGCGGCTGCGCAAGCCCGCTGCCGGTCAGGCGCTGCGGGCCGGTGCGGTCATCATCGGTACCGCGGATACCATCGGAATGGTCATTGGCAAAGTTCACGCCGATGATAAGCGCCCACGCCACGATGAGCGCGAGCACCGCGCGGCCGATATGCCCGCTATTAATGCCGAAGGCCGCGCCCGTACCGGCGATAACGGGTGCGAAGGCATTAGCCCACGTATGCGGGCGGGCGCCATTGATCCAATCCTGTGCGGTAGCGGAATAATTACCGGCTGATGAAGTCATAGCCACCATTGTGCCACTGGGCTGGCAGCGTTTAGCAATCAGGAAGCCGGGGCCGAGGCCGGAGTCGAGGCCGGGGCCCGCGGTGGAGGTTAGGCGCTAAAGAGGGCGGCAACGGCCTGGCGGTCGATCTTGCCGGGGCCGGTGGTGGGAAAGTCCGCGAGGCGCTTTAAGTCCTTAGGCAGCTGCCAGCGGGGAAGTTCGGCGTCTTCGAGGGCTTCGAAGATATCGCCAAGCTCGGCATTACCGGTATAGGCGGCCACGATGGCCTGGCCCAGCCGCGGGTGCGGGATACCGACGACACACGCCTCCTCAACACCCGGCACGCGGAGGATCTCGCGTTCCAAGACCTCTGGGTGCAGCTTGAGCCCACCGGAGTCGATGACATTATCGAGGCGTCCGGTTACGGTGAGGATGCCATCTTCGATGACGCCGGCATCGGAAGTGGCAAACCACCCGTTTCCGGGAAACGCCTCGTGGCTTGGGGCGTTGCGGTAGCCCTGCGCGATGGTGGGCCCGCCGAGTAGGATGCGGCCGTCTTGGACGCGGGCGGTCGTCCCGGGCAGGGGGCGGCCATCGTAGACGCAGCCGCCGGCGGTTTCGGAGGAACCGTAGGTGGTGGTGATAGTGATGCCCCGCTCCGTGGCCGCGGCGTGCAGGCGCGGGTGGATGGCGGCCCCGCCCACCAAGATGGCATCGAAACTCTGGAGCGCGTCGATACCTTCCGGTGTATCCATGGCCTTGGCCAGTTGCAGCGGGGTCAGCGCGGTGTAGGTGCGATCACCGGTGCGGGAGAGCTCCGCGGCGGCGCGGGCGAAGGCGGAGATATTAAAGCCTGCGCTGAGATCGAGGCAGAGCGGATCCACCCCGGCCACCAGGGAACGGACGAGGACTTGGATGCCGGCGATGTGGTGGGCGGGCATCGCCAAGAGCCATTGCCCAGGGCCACCGAGGACCTGGTGGGTGGCATCGGCGCTGGCGACCAGGTTGGCCGGCGTTAGTTGAGCGCCCTTTGGGGTGCCGGTGGACCCTGAGGTGGAGACCACGAGCGCGATGTCCGCGGCGATGGGCTCGCCGGCGCGTTGGGAATTGCGCAGGAGGGTGGCGCGGGTGGCATCGGCAAGCGGCAGCGGCAAAAAGCAGGACCTACCGGCAATGGCTGATTCGAGGTCCGGCAGGATGGCCGCGGGGTCATGCGGATCAACGGGCAAGGGGGCGAGGATAGTCACGGCAGTAGATCTTAAGGCTACGGCGGGACAAAGCCCGGTTGCGGCCGGGGTGAGTCGATGCGGGAATCAGCGGTACGTGTCCTCTTGATCAAAGGGCCGCTCGTTATTGGCCTCGGCTTCTTTAATGCGGCGCAGCATCCACACGCGCGAGCCGAGAACGCCCCCGACGGCGAGGATCGCAAGCAGGATACAAAATGCGATGAGCACGGTGCGGGGCACTCCTTAGTAGTAATAGGGGAATTCGTCCCAGTTAGGCTCGCGCTTGTCCAGGAAGGACTGCTTGCCCTCGACGGCCTCATCGGTCATATAAGCCAGGCGGGTGGCCTCGCCGGCGAAGACCTGCTGGCCCATCAGGCCATCATCGGTAAGGTTGAATGCGAATTTCAGCATGCGCTGGGCGGTGGGGGATTTCATATTGATTTCCTGGCCCATGCGGATGGCGGTGTCCTCGAGCTCGCCGTGGTCTGCGACCTCATTGACCGCGCCCATCTCATACATGCGCTGGGCATCGTAGGTGCGGCCCAAAAAGAAGATCTCGCGGGCGAATTTCTGGCCCACCATCTTGGCCAGGTAGGCCGAGCCATAGCCCGCATCGAAGGATCCGACGTCCGCATCCGTCTGCTTAAAGCGCGCCTCCTGGCGGGAGGCCACGGTCATATCGCAGACCACGTGCAGCGAGTGCCCGCCGCCGGCGGCCCACCCATTGACCACGGCGATAACCACCTTGGGCATGGTGCGGATAAGCCGTTGGACCTCCAGGATGTGCAGGCGGCCGCCTTCGACCTTGGCGCGGGCCTCGTCGACGCTGGATTCATCCGCCGTCGCATCATCGTGGGCGTGCTCGGTGGCGTAGCGATACCCCGACCGGCCGCGAATGCGCTGGTCACCGCCGGAACAAAACGCCCAGCCGCCATCCTTTTGCGAGGGCCCATTGCCAGTAAGCAAGATCGTGCCCACATCCGGGGTGCGGCGGGCGTGATCCAAGGTGCGATACAGCTCATCTACGGTGTGTGGCCGGAAGGCATTGCGCACCTCGGGCCTGTCGATGGCGATGCGCACGATGCCATTCTTCCGGCCGTCCGCCGCCAGGCGGTGGTAGGTGACGTCCGTGAGATCCCCAAAGCCCTCAACCGGGCGCCACAATTCCTCGCGGAACGGATTTTCGGTGCTGTATTTCTTCTGCTCGCTCATAGCGCCCAGCATAGTGGGCGCGAAAAGTTTAGTCCCCATTCCCAACCCTCACCTCTACGCACTGCCCAGCATGCTGGTAATAATCGATACTCAATAACTGCGAGGGGTTATCCCGCAATGTACCCGTGTACCCTATGCTGGCGCGGTCATCAATACTGTGGGAAGACTCGAACTCCCTCAACCCTTTAACGCCAAAGGGTGCCTACATGTCCTCGAATTTCCCCTCGAAGGCGGGGGCATACTCGCTGCATGTGCGTAAAGGCTACCGCCACGCGCGCGGCGTGGCATGACTAAAGCTTCGCTATGGAGTTATCAGTTCCGTATTCCAGTTCAACTGCTGGATGCGGGTATCAAGCTCCCGGAACTGCTTGGACAGGTCATCGACCCGCTTGCGCAGCTCTGCTACCGGCAGCGTGGCCACAAACTTAATCTCCGCGCGGGAATAGCGGTCCTGCCGCGCGCCCGCGGCTTGGGCGAGGTCGTGGTAGATGCGGCGGGTGCGCACGAGGCCATCGCGAAGCGCAAGGGCCTGCATCAGGTTCTTCTCGCCATCAAAATCCGTGGCCACGTTCGTGGCATTGATGGCCTGCACGAGCTTATCGATGCGCCCGGTAATGCCCTCCAACTCGCGCAAAAGCTCGGCCGGATCCTCGTCCGGGGTATCGCCCTCCTGCACGCGTACGACGGAAAGTAGACGCTCGCGCAGCTCATTGAGCCGGTCCTGCGCCTGGGCGCGCTCTGCTAATGCCTCTGCCAGTAACATGGTTCCTCCTTCAGGGGTAGGTAGGAACCAACGTAGCCGGGGTGGGGGCTGGGGTCAATGGGTTGTGGTCCGCAGCGCGAGCGGCGTGCCAGCTACCATGAGCCTATGAACATCGATGACGTTCTCGACCGCGCCCACGTAGTCTCCCTCCCGCTGGCCGTGAAGTTTCGCGGCATCACCACGCGAGAGGCGTTGCTTATTGATGGGCCAGCCGGTTGGGGTGAATTTGCGCCGTTCCTGGAATACGGGCCCGCGGAATCGGCCGCGTGGCTGCGCGCCGGGTTGGAGGCCGCTTACGAGGGATTTCCGGAGCCAGTCCGAGAGTGGGTAGAGGTCAACGCCACCATTCCCGCCGTTCCCGCCAGCGAGGTACCCGCGATTGTGGATCGCTACCCCGGCTGCCGGACGTTCAAGATCAAGGTGGCGGAGAAAGGCCAGACGCTTGCCGATGACATTGCGCGCGTCCACGCCGTTCGCGAGCACGTCAGCGCCCGGGGGGTTATCCCGGTGCTGCGCGTGGATGCCAATGGCGGCTGGAGTGTGGCCGAAGCGGTAGAGGCCGCCCAGGCACTCATGCCGCTGGACTATATGGAGCAACCCTGCGCGAGCGCGGAAGAACTGGTGGAGGTGCGCAGGCAGCTCATGCGCAACGGGCTTTTTGTGCGCGTGGCCGCGGATGAATCCATTCGCAAGGTTGAGGATCCATACCGCGTGGCGGATCTGCAGGCGGCCGATGTAGCAGTGGTTAAACCTGCACCGCTGGGCGGGGTGCGCCGCGTCCTCGAGGTGGCACAGCACCTGCGCGAACGGCACATGGATATTACAGTGGCCTCGGCGCTGGATACCTCCATCGGCATCAATATGGGCTTGGCGGCGGTGGCGGCGTTGCCGCAAATCTATGATGACGAGGACATCGACGTTACCCCGGCCGCAGCGGGCCTGGCCACGGGCAGCCTTTTTGAGGAAGACGTCACCGCGCCACGCCAGCTACACGACGGGCACCTGCGCGCCGAGATCCTCGCCCCAGAACCGGACCGCCTGTCCGACCTAGCCGCGCCGGCCGACCGCCGCGAGTGGTGGTTCGAGCGCCTCCGGGAATCGTGGCAGCACCTGTAGTTGCGCCTAAAAGCATAAGAAAAAGCGCCTGGCACTTGCCAGGCGCTTTTATCTATCTAAACCTTAGACCAACTCGTGGGTGAGGTTGGCCGGGCGGGTGTAGGTATTAACAACCGGGGACCACTTGATGGCGTCGTCCACGATCTTCTGCAGGGTCTCCTTGTCGGCGTCGCCGTCGATATTGACCTTAACGTTGACGTCGGAAACGCCCGGGCGCTTGTCCTCGCCCAAGTCACCAACGCCCCAGGTTGGGGAGAGGTCGATGTCGCCAACGATGTCGAGCTCCAGCTTGGTCAGGGTAACGCCGCGGTGCTGAGCGATGGCCTGGATGCCAACGTTGATGCAGGCGCCAAGACCGGCCTGAGCGACCTCGGTGGGGTTGGGTGCGGAGTCATCGCCAAGCAGCGGCAAAGGCTCGCCCACCTTGATGGTGTGGTCGCGCACGGTGGTGTTATTGCGGAAGAAACCGTCAGCCTCGGTGTGGGTGCGGACGTGCTTCTTGGCACCCTCAGGGTTGTCGATGTTCTTCTGTGCTAGGTCGTTGAGCTTCTCGCCGTCGATGGGCTCGAGAGCGTCGCCTTCGTTGTGGTTTGGGGTGAGATCAGACATTAAATTGCTCCTTGTATCAGATGTTTATTAACTGATGGCGCCATGGTAACGCGAAGGCAAATATAAATCTAGAACAAGGGGTCTATTTTGTAGAGAATGCCAGGTCTAGAGTGAATATAAATGTGTGCACCGCATTTGCTGACCTGTGAATTTAGAAATTGACACCGTAGTGCGCCCGGCCTAGGTTCGTTCTGAACAAACCACTTGGTCTAGTTAAGAAAGAACGCATGGTTCACAATCGGAAGCTGTCGCGACGGCAGATACTGCGCAGCGCAGTAGCAATGGGCGGGGTAGCAGTGGGCTCGCAGGTCCTCTCTGCGTGTTCCTCGCCGCGGCAGGAGGACAATGCCCAGTCCGGGACATCCGGGCAGGGCGGGGAAACCCTCACCATCGGATTCGTGCCCATCGCGTGCGCGTCCCCGCTGGTCGCCGCCGATGGCCTGGGCGCCTTCGCAAAGCAGGGCCTCAACGTTGAGCTGCGCAAATTCGCGGGGTGGGCAGATCTCTGGACCGCCTATGCCACCGGCGCCTTAGACGTAGCGCACATGCTCTCGCCCATGCCGCTAGCCATTGATGCCGGTGCCACCAACGCCTCCCGGCCCACCGAGTTAGCCTTTACGCAAAACACCAACGGGCAGGCACTGACCTTGTCCACCTCTCACCTGGATACCGTGTCGCGGCCAGCGGACCTGAAGGGCATGGTGCTGGGAATTCCCTTTGAGTACTCCGTGCATGCCCTCTTGCTGCGCGATTATCTCGTGGCCGGCGGGGTCGACCCAGTTTCCGATGTGGAGCTGCGCCTATTGCGCCCGGCCGATATGGTGGCGCAACTTTCGGTCGGCACCATCGACGGCTTCATTGGCCCAGAGCCCTTCAACCAGTGCGCCCTGACTACCGGCTCGGGCCGCGCCTTTGTTCCCACCCGCCAGATGTGGGACAACCACCCGTGCTGCTCGGTTGCCGTGGCGAAGGAAGTGGACCGGGGCGTGCGCGACCGCGTCGTCGCGGCGCTGCAGGAAGGCGCGCAGTACGTCGATAGCCCAGACCACGTCCATGAATCGGCGTCCATGCTGGCTAAGGAGAAGTACCTGAACCAGAAGGAAGAGCTGATTTCGCGGGCGCTCGCCGGAAACTACACCACTTGGGACGGCAAGGACACGGTGGATCCACAGATGATCAAGTTTGGCGGCCGCACCTCCGCCACCGCAATTACGTGGATGGGCACCCAAATGGCCCGCTGGGATCTGGGCGGAAGCGCGATGCGGATGGATGACCAAGCGTTGCTAGATGTCACGAAATCCGTCTTACCGCGCGAAGCCGATCTCACCACGGACCCGGTGAAAATCAACGGCCATAGCTTCGATCCCCTGCACCCCACCGCCGGATACCAGCGTTAAGGACTCTTGCCTTATGACCACAGTAAAAATGACAGCGCTAGCACCAGTACAGCGCACTCCACTGACACTCACACAGCAGCGCCCCATTCGGGCCGCACCGCCAGCCGGAAGAAGCGGCGGGAGAGCCCGTGGAAGGCAATGGGCCTGGGTATTGCGCTTTTCATTGCCTTCATCGCCCTCTGGCAGGCGGTCGCGGCTGCGGGCTGGCTTTCCGATATCGCCCCACTCCCGCGCACACCTGGGATAGGGCCGTAGAGATTCTTTCGGATCCCTTCTACCGGGATGGGCCGGCCTCAGTGGGCATTCTTTGGCATATGGTCGCCTCCTTGCGCCGCGTGCTCATTGGCTTTGCCATCGCCATGGTGATAGCCATTCCGCTGGGCTTTTGGCTGGGCTCTTCTGCAACCTTCCGCCGCGCGACGGATCCCTTTGTCCAGATCCTGCGCCCCGTCTCCCCGCTGGCATGGCTGCCACTAGGCCTGGCGCTGCTTCGCGATGCCGAAAATACCGCCGTCTTCGTCATCATCCTCTCCGCCTTGTGGCCGACGCTGCTCAATACCATCGAGGCGGTCCGCGGGATTCACCCCACGTATAAGAACCTAGCGGCCACGCTCGGCACGAACCGGATGCAACAGCTCCTCTACATCGTCGGGCCGGCTGCGCTGCCAGGGATTATCACCGGCATGCGGCAATCGCTATCGACCGCCTGGTTAGTCATCGTGGCTGCGGAAATGCTCGTCGGCGGCCAAGGCGTCGGTTTCTTTGTCTGGAATATGTGGAACCGCCTCGATATTGACGCCATCGTCGTGGTCATCGTGCTTATTGGTGTCATCGGATTGGCCCTGGATTACCTCGTTGCCTCCCTGCAGAAAGTGGTGCGCTATGACTAAAGCCCATATCGAATTTGCTGGTATTACCAAAAGCTACGGCCCAACCAAGATCATTGGGGATACCTCGGTATCCATTGGGGAGGGCGAGTTCGTATCCCTGCTGGGGCCATCGGGCTCCGGCAAATCCACCATGCTGAATATGATCGCGGGCCTCGCATTTCCCTCTACCGGCGAGGTGCGCGCGAGGCGAGGCCGTGACCGGCCCAGGTCCAGACCGCGGCGTGGTATTTCAAAATCACGCGCTCCTGCCCTGGATGACGGCGCGCGGGAATATCGAATTCGGACTGCGATCGGCCCGCCCGGAGCTGTCGAAGGCAGAGCGCACCAAGATTGCGCAGGACTTCCTCGACGAGGTCAGCTTGGGCCATGCGGCCGACCGGCGCCCGTCGCGGTTATCCGGAGGCATGCAGCAGCGCGTCGGTTTGGCGCGCGCCTTCGCCATCGGCTCGGATATCTTATTGCTCGATGAACCCTTCGGCGCGTTGGATGCGCTTACCCGCCGCCAGCTGCAGTCGCTGCTGTTGAATGTGTGGGAAGAAAACCGCCGCACGGTGGTCATGGTCACCCACGACGTGGATGAGGCAGTATTGCTCTCGGATCGCATTGTGGTCATGTCGCCGGGGCCAGAGGCCACCATCATCGAGGACATTGAAGTGGGCTTGCCCCGCCCGCGCAGCGGTAGCGATGACTCCGCGGTGGTGGAGCGCAAAAATGAGCTGCGCGAACGGCTCCTTGGGCTGCTCGAAAACGGCTAGAGCGAGAGGATGTTCCTATATAGGTTGTCAACTTCGTGGGTGGGCTTGTTGGGGGTGTGTTGACTTTAGGTTGCTGCGGCGTTGAGTCTTTTGCCTTCTTTGCGTTTTCGTTCATAGAATTGCCGGGAACGCTCGTGGAATCTGATCGATGCAAAAGACGATTGCTATAGGGCGTTCTTTAATTTTTTGTTGCCAGCCCGATTGGGCGAATTCGACATAAGGGCCTGACCCCGAAATGTGGACACGTCGGGGTAGCTGTGCTGCTTTAATTAGTGTAGCTGAAGTCTCGGCTTCAAAGACATCAGGAGCTACAAGATTGCATCAGGAGTGGCGCCTTCGGGTGTTGTAGCCCATGCACCACCGAAAGACTTCCTGGCGGCAGCTGATTGGACTTTCAAAGAGTTTCCTATCACGCAGTACTTCCCGCTTTAAGGTGGCGTTAAATGATTCTGCCAGGGCATTATCGGCACTCGTTCCAACCGCGCCCATGGACTGGCGTACACCTAACGATGAGCAGTAGTTTCTAAATGCTTGTGTGAAGTGTCCCAGGTTTTGTTCCGTTTGAGTAGATGGGAAAATCTGGAACGTGCCGAGAAAATTTGACCAGGATGCGAAGGACCGTGTGGTCCGTCTCGTGGAAGACCGCATCTTGGCGGAAAACATGTCGATGTGGGCCGGGCTGGTTTTTAAGACCGGGCGGTTTGAGTGCCTTCCTGGGTGTGGTGCCATTGGTTGGCGTACTCAGTCGGCGGGATAAACCCTAGGCTCGAATGAGGATGATAGGTATTATAGCGCTTCGACCACAGTCGCAGGCAACGCGACGCATGGTCGGGGTCGTCGAATATCTCGTCCTCTCACAGCTCGTCGCGTAGCCGGTTGTGGAAGGACTCCACAAACCCGTTATGCCATGGCATTCCCGGTGGGATGAACGCCTCGACAGTGTCTTGCTTAGCAGCCCAACTAGCCAGCTCACGGCTGATGAACTCCGGGCCGTTATCCATACGTAACACCCGAGGCCTGCCACGCACAGCAGCTCACGTTCTCCAGCAGGTCAATCACGGCAGTAGCGGTGATTGACCGAGCGACCTCGAAACCAACATGCTCACGGGTAAACTCGTCGATCACGTTGCAGATCTTAAAAGGCTTTGCCCTGAAAGTTACTATCGAACTGGAAGTCCAGTGCCCACACGTGCCCCGGACATGTCGCTGGCTGGGTGCGCGGCGTTGGCACAGGCAAGCACTGTTGCTTACCAGCTTTGCGAGGCAAGACCCGCAAACCCTCCTGGCGCCACAGGTAATACACCACATCACGGCCACAGGTAAAATCAGCTGGCCTGGCTTTCACCCAAGCACGGCGATAGCCCCAGCGTCGGTGCTCACCAGCGAAAGTGACGAGCCACCTGCGTAGAGCAGCGTACTTATCCACGCTGGGCTGCTGGTGGCGTGTGCGGGCGTTGTAGTACGCCGCTCTAGATACCCCGACCACGCGACAGGCAAAGCGCACCGAATAGCCCACGGATACAGCGTCATAGATGGCTTCATATTTGGGTGCCGGGGTCAGAATTTTCCCTCCGCAAGCTCCTTCAGTAGCGCTTTTTCCAACTCGGCTTCTCCGAGTAGGCGGGTAAGCTTGGCGTTTTCTTCCTGCAGTTCTTTAAAGCGGCGGGCTTCGCTGCGGGACATCTCGCCGTACTGCTTGACCCAGCGACGGTAGGTTGCCTCGCTAACACCGAGGTCGCGGCAGACTTCGGCTACGGTACTACCCGAGGCCTTCATGGATCGGGCTTTATCAAGTTGGCCACGATCTGCTCAGGAGTGTGTTTTGAAAACTTCTTCATGATTATCAGTCTTCCTGCCCAACAAAGGGCTGTCACGGAAGACACGATCAAACCACATGGTCTATTTAATCCAGCCCAGACCAACCCCAGCCGAGGTGGAAACCGAATTTTGGAAGAAGACCCCGCAACAGGGAATAATAGAAATCAAGGCAAATGCCTAGGAACAAAACTCGGGGCACTTCACACCGGCAGGTGAAATACCTCAACAACATCCTGGAAGGCGACCATGGTCGGCTGAAGCGGATCCTCGGGCCGAAAGGCGCGTTTAAGAACCGGACATCTGCATATCGGACGTTGAAAGGGATGGAGGCGATGCACTCATTGCGGAAAGGGCAAGGC
>NZ_JASPIY010000018.1:0-41436 GCF_030232085.1 Corynebacterium sp. MSK073
GAACCAAGTCAAATCCTCGAACCAAGTCAGTACAAAAAGTCACTCAAAAGTAACCAACCGGCTACCTCTCGGCGACTCGCTAAAATTTATACCACCCCACTACACAACGCAAACTCGCAGGCTAACGTTGGTTTTTAGTGATAGCACGCGATCTTTCCATCGGGCCCATCGATAACGCGCACCGGAGTATTGAAGATGGGCGTCAGGATATCGTCGCGCATAATCTCCTCGGCCGGGCCGAATTCGACGATCTGCCCGTCCTTGCAGGCGCAGATATAGTCCGCGTAGCGCGCGGCAAAGTTGATGTCATGCAGAACCACGATGACCGTGCGCCCCAATTCCTGGGCAGCCTCGCGCAGGTGGCGCATCATGTCCACCGAGTGCGAGATGTCCAAGTTATTCAGCGGCTCATCCAACAACACGTAATCGGTTTCTTGGCACAGCACCATTGCTACGTACGCGCGCTGGCGCTGACCACCAGAAAGCTGGTCAAGGTAGCGGTGCTGCAATTCTTCCAAATGTAGGAAGTGGATGTATTTGGAAATGACCTCTTCATCGTGTTTATTGAGTCGACCCTTGGTATAGGGGAAACGGCCAAAGCCCACGAGCTGGCGCACGGTCAGTTTCGTGACGAAGTGATTTTCCTGCCGCAGGATAGACACGATCTTTGCCAAGTCGGCGGACTTGCTGGATTGGATGTCATAGCCGGCGATTTCGATGCTGCCTTCATCCATGTCGAGCAGGCGCCCGATCATGGTGAGCATCGTGGACTTACCCGCACCATTCGGCCCCACCAGCGCGGTGATGCCTCCCTGCGGGATGGTCAGGTTGAGTGGACCAATAGCGGTCTCGGCGGAATAGGTTTTAGAAACGTTCTTTAATTCGATCACAGTCGGCCCTTTCGCATAATGACAAAGAGGAACACGGAGCCACCTACCAGCTCAATGATGATGGACACCACGCCTTGGGCGGAAAATACGTGCTGCATGAGGAAGTACGCCGCAATCAACACGAGGAATGCTAACCCCACCGCCATCGGAAAGATGTAGCGGTGGTCGTAGGTATCGGCGAATTGATAGGCCAGCGTAGCCACCAAAAAGCCCAAGAAGGTCATGGGCCCTACCAGTGCGGTCGTCGTCGCCATCAATAGCGAGACCAACACCAGCGTGTAAATTGCATGCGCTTTGTGGTTCACGCCCAAGTTGGTGCTGACATCGGCACCCAAGGAAATCACGTTGAGCTTGCGCGCATTGAGCACCAACAGCGTGGTGGCGATGGCCACGATGGGAATAGCGATGGGATAGTACTCAGTCTCGGCGTTATTGACGGAGCCAAAAAGGCGCGCGGTCAGCACGTCGAACTCGCTGGGGGTCAGCATGCGCTGCATAAAGGTAGACAGCGAGCCCAGGCCACCACCAATGACCACGCCGACTAGCAGCATGGCGTGCATATTCTGCTTTCTATTGGTCAGCAGCCACGAATAAAGCACCAGGGAAAGGCCCACCATGACGCCCATTTGCATGAGGAAGGTGGGCACGGTGCGGGCATCGTTAAGCCCACTAGCACCCAGGAAGAAAATGGTCGCGGTATTGATGGCAACGTACAGGGACTCAAAGCCCATGATGGATGGCGTCAAGATGCGGTTATTCGTCACGGTATGAAAAGACACCGTGGCCATGGCTTGGCACACAGCGACGATCGCCATGGCGATGAGGGCATCGGCGCGGCGCTGGGCGATGAGCCAAAACTTGCGGGTGCCAAACTCCATCGGGTTGCCATAGGCCAGGTAAGCAAAGGCCAAAGCCGCAGCTAGGCCCCATACGCAGACTAGCGTGATCCAGTACTTCTTGGGTGGGGCGGACATCTTAGTTCGCACGGGTCGACCTCACAATCATGATGATGAAGACGATGGCGCCGATGACGCCAAGAATGACCGAAACTGGCATCTCGAATGGGGCGATAATCACGCGCCCCACCAGGTCACACACCGTGACGATGCCGATGCCCAGCAGGCAGACCCAGGGAACGTTGGAACGCAGGTCATCGCCCCGCACCATGGAGACGATATTGGGCACGATAAGGCCCAGGAAGGGCAGCGAACCCACGACGACGGTCACCACGCCCGTAGCAATGGCGATGAGGCCGGTTCCCATCAATAACATGCGGTTATAGTTCAGCCCGACGTTGGTGGCCACGTCCTCGCCCAAGCCAACCACGGTGAGGCGGTCGGCGTAGATATACACCGCCACCAGCACCAAGAGGACGATCCACAAAACCTCGTATTGACCCTTGTACACCGCTGTAAATGAGCCCATGAACCAGATGCCCAATTGCTGGAGCATGTCCGTCATCAGGGCGAAAAACGTCGAAATTGCAGAGACCACGGCGCCCAGCATGATGCCGATGATCGGCACGATGAGTGAGGAGCGCAGGGTCACCCGGCGCAGGAAGAGGAAGAATACGACGGTTCCCAGGAAGGAAAAGACCACCGCACCAATCATCTTGACCAGAATCGAGGACGTGGGCGCGACGGCCATGACGATGAGCAAGCCCAAACCGGCCCACTCCGTGGTGCCGGTGGTAGACGGTTCGACGAAGCGGTTCTGGGTAAGCAGCTGCATGACCAGGCCGCTTACAGCCATGGCCGCGCCGGCCAGCACCAAGGCAATGGTGCGCGGTAAGCGGGTAATGCCGAACATGGCGGCGCCATCGTCGGCGCCAAAAACGTCGTACTGCCCGGTCAGCAAGGAGGCAACGAGCAACGCGGCGACGATGAGCACGCCGAGGCCGAGCTTCCAATCCCAGACCTTTGTGCGGGTGGTGGTTTCCATAACTATCCTTTACGCACCTGAAAACCGGAGGGCACAAAATCCCTCCGGTTTCCGGTTTTTAGTGGTGGCTAGTTCTTTTCAAACGCGTCTGCCATCGCGTTGAGCGTCTCCGTGAAGGTAATGATGTTTTCATTGGTGTAGGTATCCTGCGGAGCGGCAACGATCTTGCCTTCCTTCACGGCAGTCACGTTCTTGAGTGCCGCGGAATCCTCTACCAGCTTCTTACCTGGGGTGTAGCCTGCTTCATCCTTGGCAATGGCACCGTCGCGGTCCATGATGAGGATGTAGTCAGGGTTGGAATCAGCAATTGCCTCGACGGAGATGTCATCGCCCTCGTGGTCATCGCTGGCGTTTTCCACCTCGAGGGAAGGCTTCATGCCCAGCAGGTCAAAGAATGGTCCGAAGAAGCGGCCCTTACCTGGGGCGATGTAGTTGATATCGCCACCGGAGGTGTTGACGGCCATTACGGTCTTCTCAGGATCGTAGGCATCCTTGGCGCGGTCCAGCGCCTTGTTGAAGTCATCGACAAGCTTCTTTGCTTCATCTTCGTGGTCGAAGATCTTGCCCAGTGCTTCGGTCTGGCGAATGAGTTCTTCCGCCATGTCCTTATCATCGCGCGGGGAGAAGTCCAGGACCGGGGTATCTTCCATCAAAGCCTCGATATCGGCCTGGTGCTGGGTGAAGCGCTGACCGTTGATGACGATGTCCGGCTCTGCGGCAACCAGCGCCTCCAGGTCGGGTTCGCGGTGCATGCCCAGGTTGGCCTCGATCGAGTCTTCGTTGATCTTGTCCGAGAGGGTATCCGGGACGATGCCCAGCGGGGCTGCCACGATGTTGACGTCCCAATCCGCGAGGATTTCGAAGGCGCGGTTATCCGTTACCGCGACGCGCTCGAACGGTACGTCCAGCTCATGGGTGCCGTTATTATCTTCGATCTGCAGTGCGCTTTCCGATGTCCCCTTGTTCGAACCCTGGTCCTCTTCTTCCGCAGTGCTACATGCGGTAAGCGCCAGGGAGGCGACAGCCACGACAGACAAAAGAGCGCGATGAATTTTCTTCATTGTGCTTTCCTTATAGACGAGAAACAAATGCCCCATTAACTTAGCTTAAGTCACCCTAACCAATCAAGGGTGAGGGTAACCTTTCCTAAAGCACATCGTCCAGGCCATAGAAACGCGCTGCATTTGCGTAGAAAACATGATCGGCATGTACCCCGCGGCCTTCTCAATGAGCCGGAAATCATCAACTGAAAACACCCGGCTCGCCCGCTACGAGGGCAAATCGGTACCCGCCATGAGCGCCGTTGGATCGACGTCGACAATGCGGCGCACCACCTCCCCTGGGTCGAGGTCCACTCGCCCGAATCCGGTGGCCTTGACCTTTACGCCGGCATCGACAAGCTCCAAGAGGCCATCTACTCCCTGCGCGCTCAGGCCCAGGTGGTCGATGCTCACGGCCGGCAGCTTCTTCAGCACCGGCGCCATTTCGCCCAGCGCAGCCGCGTCGACATAAAGCTCCACGTGCCAGCCGGCTAGGTCATAGATCCGCCAGGCGAGCTCCTCGAGGTCCTCCCGCGCTGCGCTGCCACCGCGCCGGAAGTTAAAGCGCACCGCCCGCACGCCCAGGCCATCGAGGCGGCGGATTTCGGCATCGGGGACATCGGCAGGCAGCTGCGTCACGCCTACGAAGTTATCCAACTCCCCTAACGCATCCGCCAGATACCCCTGGTCAAAGCCCTGAAAGGAACCGGAGACGACCGCGCCGGCGGTGATATCAAAGCCCTCACCGCGCAGCTTCTCGCGCCATACGTCATATTCCGGAACCAAAAATTCCGGCGGCGTATAACCCTGATTCTCCTGGATGGGGTGAGAAAAATCGATGATATGGAGGTGGGAATCGAATACTCGCTGCATGGCCACCACCCTAGCCGCGCGCGGGCAACCTTATGAGAAAAGCCCCAGCTAGAACTGAATCTAGCTGGGGCTCTCGGTGGAGCTGCCGGGACTTGAACCCGGGTCCTTCGTCACCTTGCCAGGGCTTCTCCGTGCGCAGTTCGCACATGATCTCTGCTCGGCCCTCCGGTTCGGGCGAACTCGTACCGGATGATGGGCCCAGTCACCAGTAAGAGTCCCATCTGGCCCTGATGACACAGCCAGACGGCAAGTTCCTTAGTCGATGCCAGGTTCTAGGTCAGGAACGAAACCTAGGCTGACAGACACGCGTCGCTGCAATTAGGCAGCGAGGGCGTAGTCACGCTGAGAGTTCTTCTCTGCGTTTATTTGTTTGCTACGACGCTTAAACGGTGGTCGATAGCCTTCACCGGCACGCTTCCCCTGGCGCAGTGTACGAAGTCGAAACCAAATCAACCCCATAGCACTTGTAGGGACGGGATAGTGCATCATTCCCTACGGTTGTTCTAACACTACCGCAGACGCTTTTATTTCTCCAAGTGCTCTTCCAGCCAGTCTTTTAAGACCACCGCGTGGTTAATCTCGCGGTCGGCAGCGCCAAAGAGCAGCGTGAGGTCCCCCTCCTTTGCCAAGGAGAGCAGCTGGGTGAGCTCTTCCGACTCGCGGTCATCGAGCTCGGCGCGGTAGCGGCGCGAAAACTCCTGGAAAGAATCCTCGTCATGGCTCCACCACTTGCGCAGCTCGGGGCTAGGCGCCACGTCCTTGAACCATTCGTCATAGTCCAGGTCCGCCTTGGCGATGCCCCGCGGCCACAGACGATCTACTAGGACGCCGGTTCCGGAAATGGAGTCTTCGCCCTTGACTGCATCGTGAACCTTTACCGTCTTAAGCATTAATCCCCTT
Source organism: Corynebacterium sp. MSK073 (assembly GCF_030232085.1). Classification (NCBI taxonomy): domain Bacteria; kingdom Bacillati; phylum Actinomycetota; class Actinomycetes; order Mycobacteriales; family Corynebacteriaceae; genus Corynebacterium; species Corynebacterium sp. MSK073. The sequence goes on from NZ_JASPIY010000018.1 coordinate 5,645, forward strand.
CACGCGGCGGCCGAGCTCGCGGGTGATTTCGCGGTTCTGGTCGCGCCGCTTGATGTCCTCGCGCTTGTCATAATCCTGCTTACCTTGCGCGAGCGCCAGCGACAACTTCGCGTACCCGTTTTTTAGGTACACCTTGAGCGGCACCAGGGTTTTATTGCCATTGCGCACCTGCCCGTAGAGCTTGTCGATCTCCCGGCGGTGCAGCAAAAGCTTGCGGGTGCGCCGCGGACTGTGGTTGGTCCACGACCCCATCGAATACTCCGGAATGTGCAGGTTGCGCAAGTACACCTCGCCATTATCAATGGTGGCGAAGGCATCATTGAGCGAGATCTTGCCCTCTCGGAGGGATTTGATCTCCGTGCCGAGCAGGACGATGCCACACTCGAATTCTTCGAGGATCTTATAGTCGTGCCGGGCCCGGCGGTTGGTCGCAAGCGTGGCGTCCCCGGAAGCCGCCTTCTTATTCTTCTTGCCCTTTTTAGCCATAATTGCCTCAGTGTACTGCTCGTTTACCGCACCCGGCAAACGGCTTAGCGGCGGACATAGGAACGCAGGGTAATCTGCGCGGTGGCAGCGGTAACCGCCAAGGCGAGCAGCCCTACCAGCGGCAGGGCGAGCCACAGATCGCTGGACTTCATCGGTGCCAGCAACTGCGATTCATACAGGCCCTGCAGCGCAGGATCGATCACTTGGGATTTCGCCACGAGCAGCCCAGCGCCGCCCAGGACCACACCGATAAGGGAGGCGAGCACCGCTTCTACTACGAACGGTGCTTGCGTCATCCAGCGCGAGGCGCCCACCATGCGCATGATTTCGGTCTCGCGGGTGCGGTGGAAGGCGGCGATTTGCACCATATTGGCCACCAGGAAGATGGCTGCAATAGACATCACGATGGCCACGATGAAGGTGGCGGTCCGGATGGAATCGAGGTTGCTTGCCGCCTCGCGCACCTCTTCTTGCTGATCCACGACCTCTTCTACCGCCGGGTTATCCCGTACAGCATCGATGGCGGAGGCCTCCTCCGGGTCAACGAGACGCACGTGCAACGCTGCGGGTAGCGCATCCGGCGAGGTTTGTTCCACCATCACCGGGTCCGTGTCCTGGAATAGCTCGCGGAAGCGCTCGTAGGAGGCCTCCCGGTTGCGAAATTCCACGGACTCTACAGAACTATCGGATTCCAGCTGTTCCTTTAAGTCCGCGCAGGCGGGCGTGGTGCAGTTTGGATCCGTGGCGGAAATATCCTCGTTGAGCTGCACCATGACCTCCACGCGGTCCAAGTAAATATCCTTCGTATCCTTGGTGAGGTTGGTGACCATGATGCCGGCAACCACGGCCCCGACAGAGATGGCCGTGGTAATGATCATCGCGATGGTCATAGTCAGGTTACGGCCCAAGCCCTTGCTGGCCTCGCGGAAGATGAATCCTAGCTTCATGCCTGCTCCTCCTGCGCCGAATAGGTGGCATTGTGTTCATCGCGAACGAGCGTGCCTTCGCGCAATTCCAGCACGCGTTTGTGCGCCTTATCCACGGCGCGGGAATTGTGCGTGGACATCACGACGGTGGTGCCACGCTTGTTGATGCGCAGCAGCAAGTCCATGATCCCGTCGGCGGTGGCGGGATCGAGGTTGCCCGTGGGTTCATCGGCAAGCAGCAGCTTCGGGCGATTGACCAAGGCACGCGCGATGGCCACGCGCTGCTGCTCACCGCCGGAAAGCTCGTGCGGCATCGCGTGATGACGGTTTTCCAGGCCCACCATCTCCAATACCTGCGGCACCGCGGTGGAGATGCGGTGCTTGCTCTTGCCGATGACCTCCAAGGCAAACGCCACATTCTGGTACACGTTCAGCTTGGGAAGCAGCCGAAAATCCTGGAATACGTAGCCGATGGATTGGCGCAGGGCGTTGATGTCCTTGCCGCTCAGCTCGTTGACGTGAAAATCGCCGAAGTAAATATCGCCCGAGGTCACATTGCTGTAGCGCACCATGAGCTCTAGAAAGGTAGACTTTCCGGACCCCGAAGGTCCGATGAGGAAGGCAAACTCACCATCCGCAATGTCAAAAGACACCCCATCGAGCGCGGGCCGGAACTGGGCGGAATACACCTTAGTCACGTTTTCGAAAGTAATCACTCCGCTACTGTAGCAATCAAAGTTGACAGCAACCTGTGAACGCTATCTAGTATTGTAGTCTGGAACACAATATCTGGTACGAAATGGTGCCCGACTCGATCGACAGAAAGTGCCGATACTATGGCCGAGACTAAAACCAAAGAAAAACCGGAGAAAGCAAGCGGCTTTTTAGGCACCGTAGAAAAGATTGGCAATAAACTCCCCGATCCTTTCTGGCTCTTCGTCATCCTCGCGATAATCGTCGCCATTACCTCTTGGATTGGCCACTTAATTGGCATGAGCGCCGAGGATCCTAAAACCGGCGATACCATCGAGGTTGAATCACTCCTGACCACCGAGAATATCTCGCGTATGGTCACAGACGCGGTGGAAAACTTTACGAGCTTCCCGCCGTTGGGCGTCATCCTTGCCGTCATGCTGGGTGTGGCCGTGGCCGAGCAGTCTGGGCTCTTGTCCGCGCTTGTGCGCGCCATGGTGACCAAGGTCAGCCCGAAGTTCCTTACCTTCCTCGTCGCGCTGGCCGGCGTGACCGGTTCCGTGGCTTCGGATGCGATTTATGTCATCCTCATCCCGCTGGGCGCGATGGCCTTCCACTCGGTGGGCCGCTCCCCCATCGTGGGTGCCATGGTGGCCTTTGCAGCGTCCTCGGCAGGCTTCAACGCCTCGCTGATCCTCAACATCACTGACCTCCTGCTGGCCGGTATTTCCACGCCCGCCGCGCAGTTCGTGGATGAGGCTTATGAGGTCAGCCCGCTGGCCAATATCTTCTTCGTCATCCCATCCGCCATCGTATTGTCCCTTATCATCACCGCCGTCACGGAATGGTTCATGGTGAAAAAGGCCCGCGATCTGGTCAACCACGACAAGATCAATTACGAGGAAGTCTCCTTCTCCCAGGCCGCCGGCGCCGCTGATAACGAGGCGGACGAGGAAGAAAGCGACGTTGATTTCGAGGAAGAAGAAGACGAGCTGCGGGTAAAGCCGGAGGAGCAAAAGGGCTTGACCGCCTCTGGCATCGCGCTAGTCATCTTCCTCGCGGGATTCTTTGCCCTGCTCTTTATCCCAGGCTCCCCGCTGGCAAGCCAAGAAGATAGCTTCATGGAGTCGCCGCTCATTAGCGCGATTGCGGTTCCCATTGCCCTGGCATTCTTGGTGTGCGGCATCGTCTACGGCATCTACGCCGGCACGCTGAAGTCCGCCTCCGACGTGCCAGATTTCATGGCTAAAGGCATTAAGACCTTGGTTCCCATGCTGGTGCTCTTCTTCGCTGTGGCCCAGTTCTTGGCGTGGTTCCAGTGGTCCAACCTCGGTGTCTGGACCGCGATTAAGGGTTCTGAGCTGCTACAGGCATGGTCGCTGCCGCCCGTCTTGATGTTCGCCGCACTCGTGGCCATGGTGGCAGTCCTCAACCTGTTCATTACCTCAGGTTCTGCGCAGTGGGCACTGATGGCGCCGGTAATCATCCCGATGATGATGTACGTGGGCATCTCCCCCGAGGTTTCCCAGATGCTCTTCCGTATCGGTGACTCGCCGACAAATATCATCACACCGATGTCGCCGTACTTCGCCCTCGCACTGACCTTCCTGCAGCGCTACTACAAGCCGGCGGGCGTTGGCACGCTGATGTCACTGGCGCTGCCGTATTCCATCGCCATGATCGTTGGCTGGTTCATCTTCTTTATCGTGTGGTACCTGCTGGGTATCCCGCTCGGGCCGGGCGCCCCGATGCACTACCCGGCTTAAGCCTGCAGAGCGCGGTTGAGGTTAATCCTCCCCGCGCTCTTGTTGCATCCGCCACCGGATGCCGGCTTCCAAGAATCCATCGATGTCCCCATCGAGCACCTTGGAGGGATCGCCCATTTCAAAATTGGTGCGCAGGTCCTTGACCATTTGGTACGGGTGCAAAACATAAGAGCGCATCTGGTTGCCCCAAGAGGCATTGCCGCCGGCGCCAAGCGCATCGAGCTCCGCCCGCTCTTCCTGGCGCTTGCGCTCCAAGAGCTTGGCCTGCAAAACCCGCATGGCAGAGGCCTTATTTTGAATCTGTGATTTCTCGTTCTGGCAAGTGACCACGATGCCGGTGGGGATATGGGTCAGACGCACCGCGGAATCGGTGGTGTTAACTGACTGTCCACCGGGGCCAGAGGAACGGTACACATCCACGCGCACCTCGTTATCTGGCACATCAATGTGGTCCGTTTGCTCCACCACGGGAAGAACCTCGACCTCCGCAAAGGAGGTTTGGCGCCGGCCCTGGTTATCAAAGGGCGAAAGGCGCACCAGGCGGTGCGCGCCCTGTTCCACGGAGAGCTGGCCGTACATGTATTCCCCGTGCACCACAAAGGTGGCGGATTTAATGCCCGCTTCTTCGGCATAGGAAATATCGTAAATATCCACCTTGTGGTCATGCTTTCCCGCCCAGCGGGTGTACATGCGCATGAGCATCTCCGCCCAATCGGCCGCGTCTACCCCGCCGGCGCCGGAGCGGATATTGATCACGGCCTCGCGCGGGTCATATTCCCCGGAGAGCATGGTGGTTACCTCGAGGGATTCGATGGCGCTTTCTAGCTCAGCAAGGTCTTCATCGGCAACGGAGACGGTGCCTTCTTCCTCCGCGAGCTCGTACATCACCGGCATATCATCTAAGCGCCCGCGCAAAGACTCCAGTTTGCGGACCTTTGCTTGCGCGCTAGAAAGCTCAGAGGTGACCTTCTGTGCGTGCTCGGGGTCGTCCCACAACGAGGGATCCCCAGCTTGGGCTTCCAATTCCCGAATGCGCGTAGCCAAGGCTTCCGGATCCATGACCTTTTCAATGGTGGTCAGGGTGGTGTCCAATTGCTTGAGCCGTGTAATTACTTCGGGACGCATAGGGCCCAATCTTACCCACCTCCCCCACAGAATTAGCCATTGGTTGGATTTAGGGTGACAATGGTGTGCATGGATCAAAAGCCAAGCTTGCAGGAGATGATCGATGCGGTCATCAAAACGTTTATTGTCGCGCATGCTGACGATGGGGATGCCCATTTGGCGCAGGCGCTTGTGTATAACGCAGGACGCTTGGCTTGGCGCTTGCGCGAGATGGGCGTCTCGGTTGAGCAGAAATCCTCTATTTCTGATGTGGTTACGGATGCGGACCGCGCCGCCGAGCGCTTTATCGCCGGCGTGCTAGAGGCCGTGCGCCCTGAGGACGGCCTCGTGGGTGAGGAAGGCACGGCCCGCGAGTCCCAGTCTGGGCGCAATTGGGTCATCGATCCGGTCGATGGGACCTACAATTTCACCTCTGGCTCGGATTATTGGTGCTCGGCGCTCGCGCTTACCGATGCCTCCGGGGTCGCCCTCGGCGCCGTCCACCGCCCCGCCATGGGCTATACCTGGTTTGGCGGGCGCGACTATCCCACCTCGCTCGATGGCAAGGACGTTGCCAAGCTGCAGGATAAGCCGGCAGAAGAAATCTCTCTCTCGTCCTACCTACACCCAACGTCGCTGGCGGATCCAGAAATTCGTGCCGCGTGGCAGCGGGTGGCCGAAAACTTTGCTACAGTCCGTATGCTTGGTGCCGGTTCGGTGGACTTGGCCTCCGTGGCAGAAGGCACGTGGGGCGCATGGATGCAGCACTCGGTAGCAGATTGGGATTGGTTCCCCGGCAAGGCTCTCATTGAGGCCGCCGGTGGTGCAGCCCGCAAGGTAGAAGCCGGTAGCGTCGAGTGGTGCTTGGCCGGAAATAAACAAGTAGTTCAACAAATGGAGGAATGGCTCCGTGGGTAAATTCAAAGAAGACTTAGGTCTCGCACTCGAGTTAGCCGGTCACGCCGATGTGGTCACGATGCACCGTTTTGAGGCCACCGACCTTTCCGTGAAGGAAAAACCGGACCTGACCCCGGTTTCGGATGCGGATCTGAACTGCGAGAAGCACATCCGCGATTCGCTGAAGCGCTCCCGCCCGCGCGATGAGGTTTTGGGCGAAGAATTCGGTGGCCAGGCCTGCTACGAAGGCCGCCAGTGGGTCATCGATCCCATCGATGGTACGAAGAACTTCGTGCGCGGTGTGCCGGTATGGGCCACGCTTATTTCCCTGCTTGAGGACGGCGAACCGGTCGTCTCCGTGGTTTCTGCCCCTGCCCTGCGCCGGCGCTGGTACGCGGCGAAAGGCGCCGGTGCCTACCGCGTTTTTGGCGGCGAACCGAAGCGCCTGCACGTCTCCCAGATCGAAAAGCTTGGGCATGCATCCCTGGCCATGAGCTCGCTGACAGGCTGGTCCGAGCGCGGGTTGCGCGATAAGTTCCTCAACCTCACGGATAAGACCTGGCGCCTGCGTGGCTACGGCGATTTCTGGTCCTACTGCCTCGTGGCAGAAGGCGCCGTCGATATCGCCACCGAGCCGGAGGTCTCCCTCTGGGACCTCGCCGCCCCATCCCTGCTCGTGACCGAGGCCGGCGGCACGTTTACGGATCTGTCCGGCAATCCTGGGCCGCACGGCGGATCGGCCATTGCCTCCAATGGCCGCCTGCACAAGGCCGCATTGGAGATGCTGCAGGATTAGGGTCGGGCCGAAAGCTTCAATAGGACCGGTTCGCGGAGCCCGGCCTCGGCGCCGGAGCAGCCATCACTGTGCGAGCAACTACCGCAGCCGCCCGTGGGACACGAGGACAGCGATTCGCGCACGAGCTGCGCGCTGTGCTCCAAGTGGGCGAGGATGACCTCCACGGTCCCCTGCCCCAGTCCGGTCGCGCGGGCGATGTTCGCGGGGGTGGAGTGACCGCCGCGGATCGCTTCTTTTACTTTGTCTGTAGGGCTCATAGGAATAACCTCAGCACTTGGAAGACGCCGACGGCCAAGACCCAAGCCGTGACGAGCTGCAGTACAAAGCCGATGAGCGTCCACTTCCAGCCAATTTCGCGCCGCTGCGCGGCCACCGTGGCCACACACGGGGTATAGGCCAAGAGGAAGACCATATATGCCCACACCGCAGCTAGGCCGTGCCCGCCGGAGGTGGCATCGAAATCGCTGCGGATGTGATCGGCCAGCGAAGACTCGGCTTGTTCCTCAGGATCCGCATCCGTGACGTCATCGACGGCGTAGGTCTGCGCCCAGGTGGAAATCAGTGTTTCCTTCGCCACGAAGCCCGTTACCAGCGGGCCGGTCAGGGACCACGAATCGAAGCCAGCCGGCGCAAACGCCGGGGATATCGCCTTGGATACCGCACCATACGCCGAGTCCTCCGGCGGGACGGCTTCCTCGTCGAAGGAGTGGCCACCGGTAACCGGGATGGACATGAGCAGCCAAATGACCACTACCGTGGCCACGATGATGCCGCCGGCGGTATGCAGGAATCCCTTTAAGCGCACCCACATGACCGAAAGCGATAGCTTGAACGTGGGCAGCTGATACGACGGCAAGTCGATAACGAGTGCCTCGGACGGCATGGCGCGCCAGACTGTTTTGCGCAGTGCCAAGCCCACGGCTACCACCAGGGCGATGGACAGAACGTACATGCCAAAGACCGCCGATCCGGCGTGATCTGGGAAAAAGACCTGCGCCAGCATCATAAAGACGATAAGCCGCGCCGAGCACGAGGTGAAGGGGATAAGCAGGCAGGTAAGGATGCGGTGGCGGACATCGCCAAGCACTCGCGTGGCCGAAATCGCCGGCACGTTGCAGCCATAGCCCACCACGATGGGGATAAAGGCCTTGCCAGGCAGGCCAATCGAGCGCATCACCCTATCGGTGACCACCGCAGCGCGCGCCATATAGCCGGAATCCTCCAGCACCGCCAAGCACAGAAACATCAGCGCCAGTAGCGGAGCGAAGGTCAGCACCATGCCGACGCCACCAATGAGGCCATCAACAAGCAAGCCCGAAATCAGCCAGTGATCCAGGCCAATGGCTTCCAGCCCGGCGCGGGCCGCGTCCGAGACCGGACCGGTGACAAGGTCTTCGAGGCCGTCCTGCATGGGCCCTGCCACCGTGGTGGTGATGAAGAAGACCGCCCACATCACCGCGAGGAAGAGCAGCGGGCCCACCACTGGGTGCAGCACCACGCGGTCCACGCGCTGGGTGAGGGTCTCGCCTACCTCCACGCGGTGGACCGCAGCTTTTTCGGCGGCATCGAGATCCGCAAAGCGCTGATCCAGGCCGGAATCCTGGCGGATGATGGTTGGCTCGACGCGCATGGCCTGTGCCACGGTGGTTTCCAGCCCGTCGAGGTTGCGCCGGCGCCGTCCATTGACGCTGACCACTGGCATGCCAGTGGCGCGGGAGAGCGCTTCAGTATCGATGCTAATGCCCTGCTGCTCGGCCATATCCTCCTTGGTCACGCCGATGACCACGCGGTATGGCTCGGCGGCAATTTGCAGCGCCAAGTTGAGCCCGCGGGCCGGGGCCGTTGCGTCCACGAGGACCACGACGACATCAGGGCGCTCGTCTGCCGGGCAGTCAATGAGCATCTGCTTGGTAAAGGCCTCATCCGGGCTCATGGGCTCAAGTGAATAGGCGCCGGGCAGGTCGATGATGTCAAAGGCCTCTGGCTGCGCATTCCAGAGCCCGCGGCTGACCTCGACGGAGGTGCCCGGCCAGTTGCCGGTCTGGACCTTCGCTCCGGTCAATGCGTTAAAGAGGGTGGATTTTCCGCAGTTGGGCGCGCCCACCAGTGCGAGCACCGGCGTGCCTTCCGCCGCTATCCGCATGGTGGAGGTGCTGTGGCAGCTTGCTGGGGCCGTGGAGTTATGTGCCATCGCTTATGCCTCCACCGGAACGACTTCGAGTTGGCGCAGCGTGTGTGCATCCACCGCATAGCGGGCCGTGCCTACGCTGACCACGCGCGCACCGCCGGCAACGGTGCGGCCGATCTGCACCCGGGTACCAGGACGAAAGCCCAGCTCGCGCAGCCGCACGGCCAGTGCCGGTTGGGTCTCGGTCGCGTTGTGCAGGCAATCAGCGGATAGTTCCACCACGGCGTCAGTGGGTGCTTGATCCGCGCGCATGGGCCCGGTTTCTGGTGGGGTGGAATGGGTTTTGTGCATGGGGGAAACCTCAGTTCAAACTTCGCTGTGGAAGCGTTAGCCACAGCAGATATTGACTATTCCTAAATGGACAATAGGTAAGTCTCACCTTAGTTTATGTCTTTGGTTGCAGGCAAGGCTATCCTGCGCTTCCCCCACTTTGGCGGGACACATGCGCGTTATGCGCCCATAGAAATTGCACATAAAAAGCGCCCCGTGCGGCTCTCAAGGCTGAACGGGGCGCTATCTGCTTCGCGGTTTATGCTTCGGGCAAGGTAAACCCTGCGCCAACGCCACCGCGGCGGTTCATATCCGCCAACACGGTGTCCATGTTGGTAGCGGCGGTGGGGTTGTGAACCGCACCCTGCAGCGGGGTGCGGCACGGGAAGTTCACCGGCAGGAAGCCGCCGGAGATGGAACCGATGAGGCGGTCACCAGCGAGCAGCGGCGCGCCGGAATCGCCCATCATGGCGCAGACTTGGTTGACCTGGATGCTTTGTGCCTGCTGATAGGTCATACCGCAGGTCTTGCCGGTGGCAACGCCCTGCTTGCATACGGTCTCACCCGGGTTTACGGTTCCACCCAGGGAATTAACGGTAATCCCGTTGTAGGTGCGGGTGACCTCAGCATTAGAGCCGAATTCGATCACCGAATAATCCAGCTCGTCGTTCTTGGCCACGATGGTGCCCGTCGGGCCAATGTGATCGGAATCGGCCGAGGTAATGGCATCACCCTCATTGCCGCAGTGCCCCGCGGTCAGCCCCACCTTGCGACCGGCATCGTCATTGCCGGCAACGCTCAAGGTGCACATGGTGTCACCATTGATATAGATAGGAGTTCCAGGGCCATAGAGGGACTTGCCCTGGTTCATGGCAACATCGGATTCTTCAGGAATGCGCGGGGCATCGAACAAGGAACCCGGCACGCGGTGCAGAACAAAGTCCGAATCGGGCTTGCCCGCAGCTACCTTGGAAAATCCATCGTTTTTCCACTGGTAGTTGGGATTATTGCCCAGTGGCTTTTGCTCTACTTGGGTGGCTTGCTCAAGCAACCCGAACGGGTTCGGGTTGGTGGCCGGCTCTGCGTACTGGGCCTCCTGCTGGCCGTTATTCGCCACCGCGTCGTGCGCGTTCTGCACCGCGGAATCCACGGTATCGGTGACCTGCTTATCCACCTCTGGGGTCTCAATCCCAAAGTCCGCGAGGCCATCGCGCACTTGGTTGATTAACCCTGCCGAGTCAATATCCGGTTGGGGCAGTTCTTGGGCGCCTGCTGCAGGGGAACCCAAGAAAAACGCACCAGCGAAAGCCGAGCCCACCAGGACTTTCTTTAGGTGCGGAATGCGAAGCATCAAAGTACCTTCTTTCAGTTGTCAGGATCGTGCTAGCTAAATCCTGACACGAATAATGTGTGAAAGCAGCTAAGTCCTGTGACTGTTTCCAAGCCGTTACCGTTCTTTCAGGTTTCGGGGGTGATCACACTATTAATCCGTACCCAAAAACTTTTCGATGCCCTATTCTTCACCCCATGAGGTCCCCACAGATAAGCGCTGAGACTTAAGATGCCAGAGCCGCTTTCTTATTCCGATACCGCCGGATTCCCGCAGCTGCACATGAGTAGGGTCATCGACGCCGACTTCGATGCCGCAGCCCACCGGTTCTTTCGTTGGGGCATCCAGCGTAGCGGCCTTTTCCGCGTGCGCCCCTCCCACCCGGTCGTACAAGAAGGCGCCGAGGTCACCTTAGGCCTTGGCCCGTTTGATTTCCGCTGCCGCGTGGTCGAGAGCTTCGCCGACGATGGCCGCTGCGGCTTTACCTACGGCACCTTGCCCGGCCACCTCGAGCGCGGCGAGGAAAGCTTCACCCTGGAGCGCCTGCGCGATGGCCGGACGCTGCTGCTTATCGATGCCGCCTCCGAGCCCTTCCTTCCCTTCTTGCGCCCGCTTATCGATATCCCCCGTCGCCTCCTCATCCGCCGGTTCTACCTGCACGCGCTGGACTAGCGTGGCAGCACAAAGGCCGCCGCCCCTCCTCTCTAGGAAAGGCAGCGGCCTAGGCACAGTTAACTACTTGCGCTTTTCATCGAGGTTATCGCGAGCCTCGCGCACAACGTCTTTCACGCGGTCAAAGAAACCGCCCTTCTTACCGGATTCTTCCTGGTATTCCTGCGCCTTGTCTTCCACGAAGTCCTTAGCGCGGTTGATGGCCTCTTCAACGACATTGCCAGCCTCGGTGACCTTGTCCTTCAGGTCATCGAAGTCATCGCGTTCATCATCTGCAGCGTCCTCTTCCGGCTGCTCCGGTGCGGTGCCGATGTGCTCTTCTTCGGCCTCGCCCACAACGTGCTCTGAGGGCTCATAGTCCGCGTTGTCCTCATCCAGCTTTTCCTGCAGGTCCGGCTGCTCGGACGCGGCGGCGACGTGTTCTTCCTCAGCACCAGTAACGACGTGGTTCTTCGGCTCGTAATCGCTCTGGGTCGCGGAGTCGTCCTGCTCGTCTGCGTTCGCCGTTGCAGCGGCACCGGCAGCTGCGGCACCAGCTCCCGCTGCGCCGGCTCCCGCTGCCGCAGCCTTGCCGGATTCAATCTTGTTGCCCTCGGCATCAGTAGATGCCAAGTAGGTAAATTTCTCGCGGTCCACGTCTACTTCGTGACCTAGGGCGCGTGCAGTTTCTTTAGCCATTGCTTTGTACTCCTTAACTAGATCTATTCTTTCCCATCCTAGCGTTCCAGAAAGTTAAGGTGCGTGCACGGGAACCGGCATTGGGAGAAACCGGAAGGCTCTTTTGTGCTCTTCGGGTGCTACCCCGGCAGATAGAGGTACGGATGAGCGTCAGGCTGCCCAAAACAACCGCATTTCGCCAAAAATCGGACCGAAAAATGGACAAACGCGGTTGCTATGGACGCTTTCTACCCCTTCACCGCGCTCATCCCGCAAAAATTAGCGTGCAGTAAACACTCGTGCACTAGACATGCGTGCACTATGCATGTATTCTGCTGGCATGGACACTCCAAGCAAACAAGTCGCCGACGCACTGGGTCTACTTTCCCAGCGCAGCCTCCGTCGACGCATGTACGCCCATCTCACCGAGGGGCTCGGTGAAGAAATCAACGAATCCACATATTTGGTGCTCAGCGGCCTAGACCGCTGTGGTCCCTCCACCCCGAAAGAGCTCGCCACAGTCATCGGCCTGGACCGCTCAGTGGTATCCCGTCACGCCTCGGCCCTAGAAAAGGCCGGACTCATCGCGCGCGCTACCGATCCCCGCGACACGCGGTGGATACAACTGTCGCTAACCTCACTGGGCCAAGACAACGTCGCCGTGATGCGCTCACGTCTGGCCCAACAATTAGAAGAATTCCTCGCCCGCTGGCCGGAGCCCGCGCAACAACAATTCGCGGAAATGCTCACCGCCCTCACCCACGACGGACCATTCGCCCACTAACTCACACACCTCCATCACTATCTCCATCATGACCACACCTCACCACGCCATCTGCGCACACACTCCGAAGGGAGCCCCTCATGCAGGAAAAAGAAAAACTCGACCCCCAGACTAGGCGGATCGTCATCGCCCTAGTCTTCGGCTCAATTTTGCCGCTGCTAGATATCGGCATCGTTAACGTCGCCATTCATTCCATCAGCGAGGCGTTCAACGCACCGATAGTTCTCGCCCAATGGGTCATCACGAGCTACGGGTTGGCCTCCACCATGGCCATTCCGCTCAGCGGCTGGGCAACGCGCCGCTTCGGCGCCAAAAATTTCTGGATTACCGCCCTGGCAGTCTTTACCGTCGCTTCAATCCTGTGCGCGATGTCTACGCATATCGACTTGCTCATCGCCTTCCGCATCCTGCAGGGATTCGCGGCGGGTTTCTCGGTGGCGGTGATGCAGACCCTCATCGTCACCAATGCCGGAAAGGACCAGGCCACACGCGCCATCACCGCAATCGGGCTACCGGCGGTCATCGCACCCGCGATTGCCCCACTACTGGGCGGGCTGCTTGTCGATGCCATCGGCTGGCGCGCCATCTTCCTCATCAACGTCCCCATCGGCATCGCCGCGATTGCCCTTGCCGTGCACTATCTAGAACGGACCCCAGCAGACCCTGCAGCCCAGCTAGACCGCACGGGATACTTCTTGCTCGCCCCAGGTTTGCTCGCGGCAGTCTATGGCTTTACCACCATCGGGCACATGAGTTCTTGGGCAAGCGTAATTCTCCTCGTCGCCGGCGCGGGGCTGATTGGATACTTTGTGCTGCATGCGCTCCGGGCGTCATCGCCGCTTATCGATGTCCGCCTATTCACCCACGCCTCCTTTTCCTCAGCGTGGGCAACACTGGCCATTGCAAGCACCGTATTTTATGGCGGGCTCTTCCTCATTCCGCTGCACTATCAGAGCAACCATGCCTACACCGCACTGCATGCGGGACTGCTGCTGGCCCTACAAAGCGTGGGCGCCTATTTCAGCCGCTCGGCATCGAAAAAATTCATCGCCCGATGGGGTACGCGTAAGACTGTCTACATGTGCATTGCCGCCACTATTATCGGAACGCTACCTTTCGCCTTTCCCACCGGCCAGGCGACAGGCTGGCTCATCCTTCAAGGCTGCGGGCTATTCGTGCGCGGCGGCGGCATCGGAGCGCTCACGGTGCTCACGATGTCCGCGACCTACCACGGCTTAGCAAAAGATGAAGTCGTCCATGCCAGCGCTGCGGGCCGCATAGCGACCCAACTCGGCAGCGCACTAGGCGTATCAGTCTGCACGGTGCTGATGACTCTCACCCACGGAGTCTGCTGGACAACCTTAGCCTACTTCACCGTGTTCACCACGCTTATGGCAGCCACGGCCACCCGGCTCCCGCGCGGGACCGTGGTTCGGAAATAAAAGGTGAAGCTCGAGGCGTTTGGCCCACCGAGACTCCTCTTTAGGAATTCGCTTCTGCCTCCAGGACGAAGAGGTGTTTGCCCCAGCCAACAGCCGTGGCAGAAGAAATAAGAGCGCGGCTATCAGCAACAACAGCGCTGACATCGTCCTGAGTCGGCACCTTGGTGCCGAACATGGAAAGCCTCACCAAGTCCTCTTCATAGGAATGCTCATCGCCGCCGGTTTCCTCCAGAACCTCGGAAAGGATATAAGCCCGATGGAACGCATCACCGTGAGTGGCGCGGTCTAATTGGGCAGTCACCTCTGCGTTGCCAAAGACACTCCAGGGATCAATGAAGACTACATCAGTTGCCCACGCATAATCCGCCTCAGTGGGATTAAAGCCAGTTCCATCGCCACTCTTTTCGCACCGTTCACGAGAAGCTCCTGCGATTTCCCGTAGCACTGCTTCCGAGGAAGCATCGGCGATCACCCTGCTCTGGGCATGCTCACATCGCCGGAGAATTTCATCTGCATATACTGCACCTCCCTGGCCAATGATCAGAACGCGAGCGGTATCATTCAGATAGTGCTGCATCGCCTGTGCTGCGGACGGAGCAGTCCAGCCAGCGCTCATATTCTTTTGCTCAATGCGCTCGGCCGCGAGTTGTGGGTCACGGCTCACATATTCTGACCACGGCAATCCCTGTTCGCCTTGCGGTGCCGCCTCACCGGTACGAAGGCTATGCTCAAGGCGCATCAGCGCCATCGCCTCAAGATGCGCCGGCCCGCTGAGCCAACGCACCACATTGGAATCTGGGTCCGCTAACTCCATTCCCATTGCAGTCAAGGTGAGGGTGGTTTCGCTGACTTCGACGAGTTCAAGAGCAGCTAGGTAACGGATAAACCTCCGTAACGCCTCCTCGTGAAGGTCTGCCGCAGCAGCAAGGGCAGGAAAAGTATTGGCACCCGCATCGATCTCTTGGAATAGCCCTAAACGTACTGCAGTGCGGAGCGCAAAGGCTGAATTCAACTCAGTCAAATCATGAATATTGTGCAAAACACTATTGCTGCTCGATGCGCTTTCTTTGCCATCTTTCCGGCTAGTTCGCCGCCAGTAACCTGTAATTTCCTGATGCTCAGGGGCGATTCCGGAAGCCTTAAACAAACGCCGCAGTGTTTTCAGCCGGGAGGCCTCCCCCGCCGCCCATACATATGCTTCGCCCCTAGGCAATTGTGAGTCAGCGGTCTCTTCAAAGAGCGCACTAGCCTTTTCAACGAAGCCCTCGCCCTGGTCACGTATCGCCCAGTGGATCTGTACTGAATCCGGAATGTCTAATTTTTGAATATCAGCGTTCGTCGGAACCTCCACCACCGCAATCGCATCATGCCCAGATGGGAGCGATTCCAGGCAGCGGCCGATGGCTGGGAGCGCAGTCTCGTCTCCTGCCAAGAAAAGCCAATCGGTATGCGTGGGCAACTGTGCACACGACTTCGGGCCTGCCACAAAAATGGGGTCACCAATGCGAGCACTCTGTGACCAGTTTTCGGCCAAGCCCTCACCATGGCGCGCGAAATCAATTGCTAATAGCCCATTAACAGCGTCAAAGTAGCGAACCGTGTATGTGCGGAATAAGTTCTTAACGGCTTCTGGCCACAGGAGGTTGCCATCGTTTTGGGCGATTGGGTGCGGTCGCTCTCCAGTCTCCGGATCCGGGAAGATGAGTCGAACGTCGTCATCAAAACCATGGCTTAATAATGAAGGAACGGAAATACCATCGCGTTCGTGCTCCTGGAGCTGCTCCCCGCTGAACGTAATTCGCCGCATGGATGGCGATATATCTTCGATATTTTCCACGTATAATTCCCGGTAGGAAATTGGATAAATTTCCCTGCTCCGGCTGTTCCTTGGCATTTTTGAGACCATTCCCCTCTCGGTCTTGATGGCTTTTATTTCACTTTGTTCGATGGCCTAATTTTTATTTAGTTTTGCTGACGCTTTGCACGCCTCTCCCAGCGCCAAGCATTGTCCAGCTCACCTACATACCTTTAATGCAGTCATCTTTCTGCGCCGATGGGTGACTATGCGGAAAGCTTGGGGCCAAGCTTTCGTGGCTGGAAAGGCAGGAATGGACGCACCACTGCATTGGATACAGTCCATTTAAGACAACGCCTTCCGATAAATCGGAAGGCGTTGGCGACTACCTGCAACAGCGGGGTGAGCCCCATCTAGCAGGCGTCGGAGTTGTGCAGACCTTAACTACTTTCCAACCTTTTCCAGCGTCGGCATCGTCTTGTCCAGCACCCAAGCTCGGCTCAGGCTCGTTGGGTTGTTGAGTCCAGCGACGACCGCTTCGTCACCAGCGAGAGTCGCACCGGATTTCACCTGCGGCAAATCTTTGTATCCCGGAGTATTTTCAACTTCTTCGATTGAGCCGGTGCGGTTATAGATGACCATAAAATCAGCGGCTAGGTAGGACACGTTTTCCGGAGAAAGCGTGACTCGGCCCTTATCAACTGGAACCGTACCGTCAGTCAGTTTCTCCGGGAACTTCATACCTAGATCGTAGATGAAGGATGCACCCGGATCCTCAGGGTCAGCAACGGCGCCAAAGGATCCCTGGGCGAATTGGGAAACAATGCCGGTTTTACCAGAGAGGTTTGGCAATTTTTCCTTCACATCAGCGAAACGCTTCTGATCCTCTTCAATGGCTTTCTTAGCTTCGGACTCCTTATTGAATATCTTGCCCAAAGCTTCTAGTTGTGCTTCCCAGCCAATGCCCTCCCCGGTATCGGAGATTCCGCCGAGAGTCGGTGCGATGGCTGACAATTCTTTGTAATTATCCTCAGATATTGTCCAATAGTCACCAACGATGAAGTCGGGTTCGATTGCCGCGATTTGTTCTTGTGGCAGAGTTTTGAAATCTGCCTGATCGATCACCTTGACACCATCGAGCTTCCCCTCGCGCCAAGGCGAGTTCTTATCCTTTGCATTCTGCACGACGGCTGCTGGTTTAATTCCAAGTTCCAGCAGGTTATCAACTGCAGGCCCCACGGCAACCACGTTTTGTGGATTGACCGGATACGTATCTGTACCCCGTGCATGCTCAATGGTCACGTCTTCTGCAACTTCGGAAGTTGCCGCTTCATCGGTTGAATCGTTCGACGAGCATCCTGACAGAACCAATCCGGCACAGATAGTGGCCGCGATAAATGACCGTGCTCCCCTTTTTAATGACATCCCTATTCCTTAAAGTCGATTTCCTGAAGTTGCCTTTTCAACGCCTTCCATTGGATTTCCCACAGACCCGCAAGCAACTTTTAGGTTAGGTTAGCTTTACCTTTACCACATTGCAATAGTGTGCCGATACATATTTGTGGAATATGTCATTAACTGGCCCCACCTGGACCGAAAATCGCCCCGAGAGGATTACACCCCTCCCTCGATTGCAATCGAGAGGCGAAAGCCTCCATCTACCCCCCTCCCCACCCCAGGACAAGTTAGTATCAAATTTACCCACCTGGATTAGGGTTGACTAACCTAATCTGAAAAGCATATATTTGTGCCACACCTAACACTTCGTAGATTGTCGATGACGCTGAACCGCGCAAATTCAGTCGCTAGCTCAGCGTAAGCCACAAGTGGGAACAGGAGTTTTCTTTGAGGAGATGGAAAGACTTCAACCGCAAGCCAAACACCTCAAACGACTGATTTCTCATTCTTATGGGCCTGACTCTTGGTTGAGCCTATCCAGCCCTAAAGAACACAGGTCTTACCGCACAGAACAGGAACTTCTCGACTGACCGCCATGAGTACTCATTCCAGTTTCAGCACTAACGGCACCCAAGTGCCTCGAAGCCGCACCTATTCGCGACGCGTTGCTGGACTCATACTATGTCTGGCACTGCTCGTCCTCGGAATTTTCTTGAGCATCGCTGTCGGAGCTAGAAGTATTCCACTGACCGACGTCATATCTGCCCTCAGAGAAGTTCCATCGCACCGTGAAACTGCTCTAAACTTTGAACAGCAAGTACTCTTCGAGCTCCGTGTGCCGAGGACGTTGATCGCAATCGTAGTGGGTGCTTCTCTCGGAGTAGCTGGCGCTTTAATTCAAGGCCACACACGAAACCCGCTCGCAGATCCAGGCATTCTTGGAGTCAATGCTGGCGCCGCCTTAGCCGTAGTTTCCAGCTTCGCGCTCTTTGGCTCAATCAGTATGTTTGCCACCACTGTGGCTGCTTTCTTGGGCGCGATAAGTGCAACCATCATTGTCTTCGGTATGGGACGCATCAATGGAGGTAATGCTAGTCCGCTTACTCTTACGCTGAGTGGCGCAGCCTTATCCGCTGTGTTGAATTCAATCACTACAGGCCTCATTCTTGCAGAAGAAGCCAATCTGGACCGTATGCGTTTTTGGACAGTAGGTTCGGTAGCGGGTCGAGGTCTAGACGTCTTTTGGGGAGTACTACCATTTCTAGTCTTGGGCATCGTCTTAGCCTTCGCTTCAGCCCCATCGTTAAACTTGCTTAGCCTCGGAGACGATGTGGCTCAAAGTCTCGGTGCTCAAACCGATCGGGCTCGTCTCTTTGGCATGGTCCTGATCGCTCTGCTTGCGGGGGCTGCGACGGCCATGGCAGGGCCCATAGGGTTCATCGGCCTGATAGTGCCGCACTTGGTGCGTGCCATCACGGGTCCTGACTATCGGTGGATTTTGCCGTATTCCGCCCTATTGGGCGCCACGCTACTGGTGCTAGCTGATGTCATTGGCCGGATCATCGCACGCCCTGGCGAATTACCAGTAGGAATTGTCGTCGCTTTTATTGGCGCCCCATTATTCTTCATGCTCGTCTTCCAGCGGAAGGGAGTAGCGCTATGAATAGTCACCGCAATTCTGTCCCCGGTCGCCCCGCCTTCCGCATTGGTACAAAACTATTAGAGCTCTCAACTGTTTGGCGCCCGTGGCAGCTATCTACAACTTTCATCCTCGCTATATTGGCCCTACTTCTTGTGCCTTTTTCTATCATGCTGGGAGATTATCCAATCTCTTTCGGTCGAATACTGGAAGTTATTGTAAGCGGCCAAGGCACTCGACTGGAGAAACTAGTCGTCTTCGAATGGCGAATGCCCCGTGCTCTCACTGCGTTTACAGTAGGATGTGCACTTGGTCTCGCTGGGGCTCTAACACAATCGATAACCAGAAACCCGCTCGCCAGTCCTGACATTTTAGGCATGACCGCTGGCGCCTCAGCAATGGCGGTTACGGTTATCGTCTTCGGCTCGGGTAGCGGCTTCATAGGTTGGTTAGCCGGCATCGGCGTCCCACTAGCCGCTTTTATCGGAGCTGTCAGTACAAGCGTCGTCGTGTGGGTTCTTTCCTGGAAAGGAGGCGCAAACCCATTCAGGCTCTTGCTTTCGGGCATAGTCTTGACGTCGCTGTTGTCTGGCTACATCAGCTTCGCTATGATTCGTGCGCAATTGCACGATGCCTCCGTCGCCCAATTTTGGCTGACCGGCTCACTAGATCGAGCTAATTGGACTACTACTTTCCCAGTAGCTATCACAATAATAATGTCTGCACCATTGCTCGGATGGGTTAGTTACCAATTACTTCCCACGGCGCTTGGCCCAGACATGGCACGAGCACTCGGTTCTCGTTTCAATGCGGTGCAATTCTCTGTACTCATACTCGCCGTAGCATTAACTGCCGTTGCGGTCTCCGCAGCAGGCCCCATTGGTTTTGTAGCCTTTGTTGCTCCTCAATTAGCACTTCGTATTTGTCGAACCTCAACACCTCCGCTGCTAGCCTCTACCTTCACTGGAGCGATTCTCTTACTCGGTGCAGACGTCATCATACATGTTCTGCTGGGAATCGAGCTTCCTGTTGGAATCGTTACTTCGATAATTGGGGGCCTGTTTTTACTCTATTTACTCGTTCAGCAAAATCGGAAGGTCCAATCAGCTTAATGTCTGACCCATTAATCACTTCGCGCACAGCAATTACGGCATCAAACCTCACTGTAGGATACGCGCGCAATACTCCGATCCTTGAAAATATTGATGTAGAGCTCCCGAAAGGCAAAGTCACTACGATTGTTGGCCCCAACGGATGCGGAAAATCGACACTCTTACGCAGCCTCGCGAAGCTGTTACCCATAGAAAGTGGCACCGTAATGTTAGGTGAGCGCGATATCACCGAGCTTCGCCGAAAGGATGTGGCCACAAAAGTTAGTGTGCTGCCGCAGGCCCCTATTGCGCCAGAGGGTTTACTTGTATCCGATCTTGTCGCTCGCGGGCGCCATCCACATCAATCGTGGCTGCGCCAATGGTCAGCATCCGATGAGCAGGAGGTTTATTCCGCGCTCGCACAAACCGGCTCGCTGCAATTTGCCGAACGCTTCATTAATGAACTTTCCGGTGGCCAACGCCAACGAGTGTGGATTTCCATGGTTCTAGCTCAAGACACAGGGGTTATGTTCCTTGACGAACCCACAACATACTTAGATTTGGCGACGTCCATCGAAATTCTCGAGCTCATTCATTCGCTACGAACAAGACTGGGGCGCACCATCGTTATGGTTCTACATGACCTCAACTTAGCTATTAGATATAGCGACCATTTGATTGCAATGAATCAAGGAAGAATTCTTGCAACTGGGGCTCCCAAGGAGATTATTTCCCCTCAATTACTTCTCACCGCATTCAACTTAAAAGCCTTGGTTATTGAAGATCCAGTTACAGGAGGCCCGCTCGTTGTCCCCTCCGGCGCCAATACATAGTGACGGCACCGCTCTTTGCATGTCCGAGACCCCCAGTGGGTTAAGGGTGAGAATAAAAAATGACCTTCACCAGTGGAAAGCACGGGTGAAGGTCTAAAAATTGGCGGCAAGAGCAGAATTGTAAACCACTACCCCCAATTAAAGGAGCTTCGAATACTTATACGTGAGCCAAAAGAGTGTTGGCCATGTACTCGGAGCCTGCGTCCGACGGATGAAAGTTCATGTTGTAGTTCGGCGTCGTGGTATCAATCAAGCCAGCAACCCAGCGCTGGGCATCTGGAGCACACGTATCATGGCCGCGAGCGCCATCAATCATGTCAACGTAGGTTGCCCCAATTGAATTAGCGGCCTCGATTTGGTTAGCGCGGTTCCAATTTTCGACATCCCGCACGATTGGGACATAAATACCGCCCGGGTGGTTCGGAATCACATTGACTGCACAGAACGTTGCGTGTTCACGGTCCACCGTGGGCAGCGCGCCCGATACAACGATCTTTGCTCCCGGTGCTGCGCGGTGAATCTTGTCGCCAGCTTCCCGCAAACGGTTCACATAGTTGTCGTGGACGTTTTTCGGGACATCCGGAGAACTCTTCAACACATCGAAGTTAAATGGACCGTAGTCATTCATTCCTACAGCGATGACGACGGTGGAGTCATTGCGGACGTCACCATTGGCAATAGCCCGGTCCAAGCGTTGATTCATGGTGTTGGAAGTCTGAGCGGTGCAGGACCAATCGGCCAGTGGTCGATTCGTCTTTGCGGCAAGCTTCCGCGGCCAGTTATTAGGCGCCTGAAGACACCCCTCGCGCTGGGGATAGTTATCGGTTGCGCCAGGAACCCCACGGAAGGTATTTCGGACTTGGTCAGGGTTGGCGGAGTAGGAGTCACCGAGCGTGACGAGATTACCGGTCGGTGCGGCTGACGCGACACCGGAAAGACCAGTAGCGAGCATGACTGCTCCGCAAGCTGCAGCAATGTATTTGCTCACAAGGCGCATATTTGCGTTTCCTTTCAATCAATATTGAGTTGCTTTTCTAGCCTTCCGATAGATGACTACTCACATTGAAAGTGTCATCAGCATCGATATAAACAATTTATAGATGGTATCCATCGGTGGCTATGATTACCGCTATCACTATAGCGAACTCTCCCAGTGGGTGCAGGGATTTTTACTTTTATCTCAAAGCCCTAGTATTTTCACTCACATTTCTTACGTAACCCCAGAATGAGTATTTTATTTTCAATATAAGCGCAATCTATTACTTCTGGGTCTTGCGGTATCAAACTCGGAAGTTTCCGGTGGGGAAGGTACCCCACTTTGATTCTCATTTTGATTCCCAAATCCAGCCGGGGGATACAAATCTTACGCATCGGTCCCACATACACCTATATCCCGCCGAAAAGGCTGATGCAGTATACGGTGGCTTCCAAGGAATCCGCAGACCCGTCCTCGACCCTCTCAAGGATGCGCTCACCGAAGAACATGAGCCCCAGATATCACTCTAGGGGTTCAATAAGATCGGCACGAATGACAGCAAGTTCTCAGGGCGCCAAGCGTTGCTAGAACTCATCATTTCCAATTTCGCCTGGCAAAAGAGCGTAAGGCAGGGTGACGTCAGCCTTGATGTGGCTTTTATAACTGAAGCGACTATTGAGCCACTTCGTACGCGTCTCGATATTGCCGCCTCCACGTGCATTTCTTACATCAATATGGAAGTAGACCAGCCTTCTACAACAACGCTATCCCAACCGCATACTCACACTCCATAGGAATCAGAAAAGGACCCATGAAATGACAAAAAGTGCCCAGCCGACGACACGCCAACCAGACACACATTTTACTACTTAACCCTCAATCTAGACGGCTACCCATAATTGGCCTTACAACGGTTCTATATCTCTAGGCTATGCGAAGTTTCCATAGCCAGAAATGGTACTCACCCATAAGAACGCTGATACGACAAAAACCGTGGCGAATGTGAAGGCAAAACCACGCCATGATCGGTCGCTAAGCCGATCCTTTTTCAACATGTAGACAGACATGGCTAATACACCCAAAACCACCAATGAAGGTAAAGGTAGCCCATAGAAAACGAAGGGGATTGGAAGCCATGTGGACAGTAGCACTCCGCCATAAAGAGTTGCGACGCCCAAGACTATTCCAAAAAGTATTCCCGGAATGATCGTCCCTTCCTTCACAACAAATTCCTTACCAATCAGTTTATTTTGATCAGACCACCGTTTCTAGCCTGCTCAGGGCCTGACCCCCGGAAAGTAGACACGTCGGGGGTTAGCTATGCTGCTTGGGTCAGTGTAGCCGATGTGAGTGCTTCGAAGTCGTCGGGGGCTAGAAGGTTGCACCAGGAGTGCCGTCTGCGCGTGTTGTAGCGCATACACCACCGGAAGACTTCTTGGCGGCAGACAATGGGATTGTCAAAGACTTTCCGATCACGCAAAACTTCACGCTTTAAGGCGGCATTAAAGGATTCTGCCAGGGCATTATCGGCACTTGTACCCACTGCTCCCATGGACTGGCGCACACCAAGATGGGCACAGTGGTCCCTAAATGCCTGTGAGGTGTACACACTGCCGTGATCAGAATGGAAAATTGCCCCTGTAAGGCTTCCGCGGACTTTCCTGGCATGGGACAAAGCTTCGATAACCAGCGATACCCGCATGTGATCGGCCAGAGCATGGCCAACGAGTCTGCGCGAGTAGACGTCGATGACCGTAGCTAGGTACATATTCTTGCCGCCCTTACACGGCAGGTACGTAATGTCGCCTACGTACACGTGGTTCGGCCTGTCAGCGCTGAATTTACGGCCTACTAAATCTGGCATGACGCGGTGGCCAGGCTTGCGCCTGGTGGTGATACACCGACGCCGCTTAGTAAAGCCTTTCAGCCCCATGGATTTCATGATGCGTGCGACCTTCTTGTGATTGATCGGAGGAAAGCCCGTATCGTCGTTGAGGCTTGCAGCGATGCGTTTAGCACCATAAAGCCCGTGCTCATCATCAAAAATGGTCTTAATTCTTGCACCAATAAGAGCATCGGAACACGTCTTTAACCTGCGATTTTCGCGGGTGTTGAGCCATTTGTAGAATGAGGATCGATTGAGCTTTAACACGTGGCACATCCGTGTGAGCCGAGTACTCGGTTCGGTGGTCATAGACAAACTGGAAGCGGATTACCAGCGTGTCTCTTCGGCAAAATATTTCGCGGCCTTGCGCAGGATATCGCGTTCTTCGCGCAGCTTAGAGACTTCTTTTTCTAGCTGGCGGATCCGTTCGGAATCAGTCGTCGCCTGGGCCTTGTCACGCAGGGTCTTCGTGCGGGCGCGTTTGCCGGTGCCGTACTGCTTGATCCAGGAATAAAGTGAGGAACGATTGACTCCAAGCTCTGCTGAAGCCGCGTGAAGTGAAAGGTCCTCATTGTTTTCGTAGAGGGCCACAGCATCACGTTTGAACTGTTCGGAGTACCTAGGCATGATGGTAGATTACCTTTCTTCCCAACCCAACCGGGCTGGATATCAGGTGTCTACCAAACAGGGGTCAGGTCCTTCTAAACTTCAGGTGTAACTGGCTCCTGTAGGTGACTGATGATGGTGGCAGCAACTACGAGCGCTGCGGCACCGAAGACTCCACCGGCGACCGCGACGGCTGTGTGGAAGCCTGTGAGGAACGCTCCACTGGCGACCATTCCGCCGAGGACTGCGACGCCGACGACGCTGCCGGTCTGGCGGGCGGCATTGATGACTCCTCCTGCGATGCCGACATGTTCCGGCGGGGCCGAGGCCACTGCGGCCGAGGTCGCGGCCGGCATCGCGAAGGCCATCCCGAATCCAGCCGTGAAGGTCAACACCGCGACCACCACGTAAGGAGTTTCTGCGGTGAGCAGCACGAGGCTGCTGAAGCCGATCGTGCCGACTACCAGGCCGGTGAGCATGGTGGGGAACGCGCCCCACCGGGCGACGGCACGGCCGCCCAGCGGTGACGCGACCACGGCGCTGCACGCCTGTGGTGCCAGCGCGAGGCCTGCCAGCCACGGCTCGTATCCCAGGTACTGCTGGAAGAAGAGGGAGAGCACGAAGAGTTGTCCGAAGAAGCTGATGTTGAGCGCGAGCCCTACCATTGCGGCCACGGAGAACCGGGCACGAGTGAACAAGGCCATCGGCAGCATCGGGTCCGGGTGTCGTCGCTCTGCGATGATGAACAGGGCGAGGAAGACGCCCCCGGCGATCAGCACGGCTACCTGCCAGGGTGACCATCCGTGTTCGCCTGCGGTGATGACTGCATAGGTTACTGCCACCAGCGTGAGCACGGAGAGCACCTGTCCGGGTAGGTCCACCCGTCTCGCGCGACTGCCCGTGAGCGCGGGAATTGCCCACAAGGTGAGCAGACAGCCGATAGCGACGATGGGGAGGTTGACCCAGAACACCGCCCGCCACCCGATCGTCGACACCAGCGCTCCGCCCAGGACCGGTCCGATCGCGGCGGCAACACCTCCTGCGCCGCCCCACAGCCCGATGGCGCGTGCTCGTTCCTTCGGATCGTCGTACACAGCCGACAGCAATGCCAGAGAGCCCGGCACGATCGCTGCCGCGCCCACGCCCTGGACGGCGCGACCAGCGACGAGGAACCCGCCTGTGGGAGCGAGGGCGCACACGGCCGAGAGCACAGCAAAGACCACCAGGCCAGCGAGGTAGACCCTGCGAGCCCCGAGACGGTCGCATGCGGCCCCAGCTGTGAGAAGGAGCGCGGCGAACACGAGGGTGTAAGCGTCGACGACCCACTGCAGTGAGCTCACCGTCGTGTCGAGGTCAGTGCCGATCTCGGCGAGGGCGACATTGACGATGGTCGTATCGAGCATGACGATGAAGAAACCGAGGAGGGTCGCGACCAGTGCCGTGCGCCGATGCGCGGTCATACGCGAGACTCCAGCGAAGCCTCGGCGGGCGGGTGGCCGAAGTAGGTGCGCTTGCTCAGGTCTTGATCCCAGGTCCGGTAGGACCGGTCCAGCAGTGTCGGCAGCACCAGATCGAACAGGCGCCAGGACGCGGCGAAGTGCATGTCCCGGATCTCCCTGGCCGTCTCTCCCCCGGTGAGCGCGAGGAGTTGCTGGGCGACGACTTCGGCCTTGTTGCGGCCGATCGTGTCTCGCCCGGCGCCGTACTGGCGTTGCACGTTAGTCAGGTCGAAGTGGTCGGGATCGGCCAGTTTCAGGTTGAGTGCGCCCATGCGCACCAGGCGGGCGGCTGCGGCACCGCCGATGCCCCCGGTGCCGACGATGCCGATCACGGCATCGCGCAACCGTGCTTGGCGTTCACGCTGTTCCTCGGTGGTGTCGCCGAGCCAACCCAGGTTGCGGTCAACGCGTTCCCAGTAGAAGTCCTCATCGTAGTGCTCGCGTAGCCGTTGGCGGTCCCCGTTCATCGCGATCGCTCCCTTCGTCTCCTGATGCAATGAATCTGGTGAGTTCAGACTACGCCTGCGATTGTTCGGTCGTCACCGAACAGTTCCGGGTGCATACTGGAGGCATGGTTGCGCGCGTGTTTCCTGAAGCGGTCCCGGATATCTCGACAGTCGCGTCGGCTCTGGCTGACTCGTCGCGGGCGGCCATGTGTGCTGCGCTCATGGACGGGCGGGCCTGGACGGTTGGTGAACTGGGCAGGTACGCGGGCCTGGCCCGGTCGACGGCGAGCGAGCATGTTGACGTGCTCGTCACCCACGGTCTCGTCCACGACATTCGGCAGGGCCGGCACCGCTACATTCGCCTGGCCGGGGAAGACATCGCACGAGTGGTCGAGAGCCTTGGCGTGGTCGCCCGCTCGCCCCTGCCCACTCCTCACAGCCTCAGCGCGTCACGGGCGAATGCGAACCTACGTGAAGGCCGCACCTGTTATCAGCACCTCGCCGGTAAGCTCGGGGTGCGCCTGGCTGAACAACTAGAAGAGCACGAGTTCATCGACTCGCACTGTCAGGTCACTAATCAAGGTCATCGCTTGTTCATACAGTGGGGTGTGCCCCTGAAGATGCTCGACACGGGCAGGTCGTGCATGGACTCCACCGAACGCCGCTTCCACCTCGCCGGCCCTCTCGGCACGGGAATCTGCAAGACTCTGCTGGATAAGGAATGGCTTTCCCGCAGGGGTCGTACCCGGGCCGTGCGTCTCACTCCCGCCGGGCGGGCAGCGCTCAACGACGCGGGGATCTCCCTCAATTGCCCGACAGCCGTCCCTGAGGGCTTCAGTCGTTCTTCGGCACCGACGTGACCTTTCGGACGATCGAAAGCCGGTCGGAACAGGATGAGAGGTGCTGTTGCAAAGTTGGGGCAGTAAGAAGAGCGACGTGAAATAATCACAGCCATGAGTATCTTCTCCGGTCGTCATTTCCCCCGTGACATCATTCTGTGGGCAGTGCGGTGGTACTGCCGCTACGGGGTGAGCTACCGCGCTGTGGAGGAAATGATGACTTCAGCGGGGCGTGCCGGTCGATCACACCACGATCTACCGCTGGGTCCAGAAATACGCGCCTGAGCTGGACAAGCAAACACGGTGGTACCGGCAGGTACCTGACTGGCAGGCCAGTTCCTGGCGGGTGGATGAGACCTATATCCGCGTCGGCGGCAGATGATGCTACCTCTATCGGGCGATCACCGCCGGTGGCCAGACCCTGGAGTTTTACCTCTCTTCGAAGCAGAACGTGGCTGCAGCGAAGCGTTTCCTGGCCAAGGCCTTCAAATCCAATGCGTCAGCCGGGTACACCTTACTTGTATCACCTGCGGCTAGCCGTGAGCGTTTTTAGGAGTATTAATTTTTTGGCGCTTTAGAACGACGGTTATAGCCACTATCAAAAAAATAACTGCTGTAACACAGCGAGTAAAGGTACTTGGATGCCAAACTGCTGCGCCAAAGGAGAGGAGGCTAAGCAGAATCCCGTAGGCGTAGGAAGTTACGACCTCGTGTTTTACGGTGCAATATATCAGCCCTAATCCCCCAAGGACGGAAGGTGCCGCCCATATAACGAAGTTCTCTGGAGAAAGAGCCGAACTCTCTTCATGAAACTTCGACAACAGGACGGATCCGCTTAAGATTAGCGCAAGCGAAAGGATACTGGGCCAAGTAATGTTCTGTCTTGTCAAGATTCCCTCTTTTGTTAACAGTAGTCTGCGTATACTGGCGGATAATCCGCATGTACACCAATTTTCAAGCCTTGCCCTGATACTGCAGCCTTAGCTGCTCGTCCTCCTATCTCAATTAGAGAAACTGATAAGGCAATGCGCCGGCGCATTGCCTGACGCAAGCGACCTGCTATCTGGGCACCAGTGTTCACACCCTCTGACCATGACCTATAGTCGCTGGTGCACCTAGTTTCATGGAACAAAGAGCAGGTCGATGAGTAGATTGAAATATACTGGGACGACATAGCTGAGCTGCGTAACGAATTTTCTGAACTAAAAGAGGAAAATAGTCTTCTAAAGAAAAA
This sequence comes from Corynebacterium sp. MSK073, assembly GCF_030232085.1. Classification (NCBI taxonomy): domain Bacteria; kingdom Bacillati; phylum Actinomycetota; class Actinomycetes; order Mycobacteriales; family Corynebacteriaceae; genus Corynebacterium; species Corynebacterium sp. MSK073. The sequence goes on from NZ_JASPIY010000018.1 coordinate 33,897, forward strand.
GGTAGATTAGTCGAGTTAGTATTAGCTTTGTTTGTGACTTCATTCGGGATGTGATATGTGTCTTCTATAGTGAATAGAAGGTTTCGTATATCTTTTGGTCCTTGGAAGGCGTGATGATATCTGCGCTGCGCCTGGGAGGTTGACTATGAATTATAACCTTGAAACCTTAATTGTTGCCATACCGATGATGATAGCAATGGTTGCAATGATAAATGATATGCGGATTGAGTTTGATAACAGTACTCCAATGGCCGCCGGGCCGACGACTTGTCCTAGGCTATACCAAGTCGTTAGACGTGCAGCTCCTCCGTTTATTCTATAAGCGACTCCCGTTGAAATAGTAAGCATCGTAATTCCCATGAAAGTAGCACCAAAAAGAATGGCAGCAACCATCAGTAAAACAGTCGAATTGCCAAAAGTGGCGGCAATTGCTCCAGCTACTTGGAGTGTATAGCAGCCAAGTAATGCACGACGTCGGCCAAAACGCTCTGCAAGTGCTGACCAGAAATAGGGAGAGGGGATTGCTGCGACGCCAGCTACGGCCCATGTGATGGCAGCTGCTGATGAGCCGAAAACAGGGTCGGCCAGCACAACGAGATATGTGCCAATAATAATGTATCCGAAACCTTGAAAAAAGTATCCCGCATTCAGTAATCGAAAAGCTTGATGAAGTTCTGGGGTGGATCGTTCCGTAGAACTGGCCAGTACCTTGCGATCCTTAGTCTTCTCTTCAGAGCCAATGGGCCAAGTCCAGGCGATGATGCTAAATAACGCACTGATTAGGGTAGCGATACCCCACAAGTGTGTCCATGCCAAGGTTTGACCTAGTGACCACACCGTTAGTCCAGAAACGGTAATGCCTAAGCCAACACCACCATAAACAAAGCCAACTAGAGAGGAGGACTGTACATTCTGGGTAACAAACTGGGTGATGCATACAAAAATGAATGCAGACGCTATGCCGGCTAAGAACCGTAGTAAAACATGCATTCCTGGACTATCTGTCAACGCCATTGCAGCAAGCAGTAGAGTTGAAAATATTAAGGAACTGCGATAAAGGGTTCTCGTTTTAGATAGCCAGTTTTTAGAAAGGGTCAAAGACCCGAGCAGATAGCCGAGATAATTTGATACTGCAATCCAGGACGAGATGGAACTTGACCAGTTTAAAGCTGCCATCATGAGGGGAAGCAGTGGCGTATAGAAGAACCTGCCGATCCCCATTGCCACTGCAAGTCCAAGTGTGCCTTGAATGCTTGAAGACGTTGCTCTCATCTATCTGAATCCGGTTACTTATGAAGTTACTTGTTGCTCTTCCGTAGCGATGCGTTGGGCAATTTTAGCTCCCTCCACTGCTGTAGGCATTCCTGAATAAACACCAGAATGAAGGATCGCTTCGATAATCTCTTCGAAGCTACACCCATTTCTTCTAGCTCCGCGAATATGCGTTTCTAGCTCTTGATGCCGGTCAAGGGCTGCCAGAATAGCTACTGTGATTAGACTGCGAGATTGCAAAGACAATTGTTCGCGCGGCCAAAGAAAACCCCAGGGAGTATTTTCCAAAAGTTCCAGAACGGGCCGTGCGGGTTCCCAACCGTTGAGCGTATTGTTGACGTAGTTGTCGCCTAGAACCTGTCGACGGATTTGATCGGCGTTATTGTTTCTTTCGCTCATGAAGGTCCTCCTGAATGCTTGAAGCGATTGCGTCTGCATCGTGAATAATTACAGAGTTTACAAACGGACGTATAGTGGCAGCGGTTCCCCACTGTAGGCCCTCGAGGGGAATCCCGTATGCATAGAGAGAAACGCTTTGTTCGCTATCAGACTGCACCCTGAAACTGTGTGGATCCACATCAATTGCCCCGGATACACAGGGGGTATTTTTAAAATAGTGCGGCCTGATAAGGCCAAGTGATGCAGCTGAAACGATGAGCGGATCTGCTGTATTTTGAATAGATGATGTTGGTAATCTTGCTTCCACTAGAGCCGTTGCTTCTCCTTTCTCTTGCGGCATCGATGGATTGAAATAGTCAACTTTTCCGTTTGACTCATCTAGGGAGATGATTGGATCAGCAGGGAGCACAGTTAAGATACCCGCTTTGATTAGAGCTTGCATTTGTTCCAGTCTTTGGATCGGGGGGCCGATAGAAAGGAAAGCGTTAGTAGGGCTATACCTAGCTAGGAGTTCTTCCTTGAAGGACTCTCCCGTTATACGCCCGTATTGAACGCATTCGCGAACCTCGTTTCTAATGTCTCTAAGTACGTCTAGTGCAGCTTTGAGTGGCCCGGATTTATTTCCCTTTTCTGCCTCGGCGATGTCATTTTCAATCTTCGAAGCGACCGTGTCCTGGTAGTCGCGGAGCTTCTCTCCAGGGGAGTTGGTCCATTTTGCCTGAAAAAGCTCACCCCAATCCAAGGTCTCTGTATATCCTTGGTTGTGTCGCCATTCAACTAGACTGTGGCCTCCTTGCTTTGCAAGGCTAACAAGAGATTCTTCATCGTAATCGGCGTTGTTTGCTTCGAGGAGCGAAATTGTGAAAGCTAGTTCAACTTCCTGAGCGATTCGGGGCCAGACGTCTACAGAGAATGTAGCGTTCGAAAGAGTAGCAGCGTAATCTTCGGTTAGGATTCGTGGAACCCATCGTTCGTCAGGACGTTTTTGGTTTTTTCCACGGGCATGGTGGGGTGCTCCCTTTCGAGAACATGCGATGATATGTGGTTCTTTCCCGGAAGGTATGTAGTGCTTTCCGTGTGCATTTTCTCTAAATTGCCCACCTCTTCCTTCCGTTAGGAGGATCATATAGTCGAAGAAGGTGAGGCCCATGCCTCGGAGGATGATTGATTCTCTTGTGGGGAGCTTTGCAGCTTTTTGGATAGATGCGTCCCCACTGGGAAGATAAGTTACTGTCGATTCCTTAGCTTTTTTAGAAAGGCTCTCTTCCTTTCCGGAGAGATTCTGCGAAGTGTGGCCTAGAGACAGCACTACAGATTTAGCTTCTACACACCCTCCGAGACTGTCGTGTATGAGAAGTGAATCCTCCCTCTTTTCAAAGGATACTGCTCGCCTAGCGACCAGTTCGATTGGGGAATATTCCCTTGAGTCCTTAAGTAGTTGATTCACTGACCATTGAAGATAAGCACCATAGAGAGCGCGAGAACTATAAGTATCCTCGGTGGCGGAGCTTGCTTCTGCTAGCAGTACGGGGTCGGAAGATAAGAATTCTCGAGCATCGTTTGATTTAAGCCAGTCATAAAATGTTGGTCCAGTGGCATGTTGGCCGGAAAGTCCCGCAGATTCGTCGGGAAAAGCTGACAATTGTGCTGTAACAGTATTCATGAGCAGCAATTGACACTGGTAGGGGCTCCAAACTTTACCCGATCCAAAGCCGTTATCGTCATACCAGACAATATGGATTGGCTTGTTTAAGTTTTTGTCCTTGATGCGTGAACTGAGTCTTTCAATGACGGCCATTCCTCGTGGTCCACCACCGATTACAGCTACGTCTGTATGTGAAAAACTTACTTTGGACGATTCTTGCGCTTGTGAGTATGGTAAGAGTTCGTCAATGATTTGTTTGGCGGTTGCTTCTCGGCAATTAGCGAATCCTTCGCCTGCCCAAAGGTTAAGATATTCGGGATCCTTTGCGTTATTGGCCTCAGCTCTCATTCCCGCAGTTAAGTAGTGGATTTCGGGGTAGATATAGGGCGCCTGTGGTGTGAATGTTTTGGTGAATGTATTGGAAATTGCTCGAGCCGGTTTCCCGGAGAAGGCATGGGTAATAACAGTGTTTCGGTTAGTTAGCTCCAGAAGTGCATGCCGGTGTGTGTCTTTTGTGCCTGCTTCCTGTGCAGTGAGAAAACGAGTCCCTACGATTACTGCGGTTGCGCCGGATCTGAGTAGGTCTAGTGTATCTTCTGCTGTACCTACGCCCCCGCCGGCAAATACAGGTTTTTCTGTCTTCGCTACTGCATGGTGCAGGAGAGTTTTTGCATCGTAGGAAGATCCCTCTATGTTATTGTCTAGGACTGTTGCCCGGTGACCGCCAGCAGCCTTTCCTTGAAGAGACAGAATATCGCAGTCGAGCTGGATGATGTGATCGATTTCTCGTGGAGTTGTGGCATTGAGAACTACTTTCTTGCCTGCTCGACGAATCGTTTTTAGCGTATTTGCGTCAGGGTATCCGAAAGTTAAGGAAATGAACTTAGCGTTGGACTTCAGCGCAATATCGAGCTTTCGATCGTAATGATCATCTGACCACTTAGGGCGTGAAGGAAAATCGGAGTAGCTTACGCACTTTTTAGTCAGTGCCTGATGATACTTAGAGTATTCGGCGTGCTGGTCAGAATTGGGATGGGAAGGGTAAAATAGATTGATCCCGAACGGCTGAGTGGTTAAAGACTCAACAGTGCTTACTTGTTCTTCAAGCTTTTCTGGAGTGAGGTAACCGCCGGCGAGAAAGCCTAACCCGCCCGCATTGGTTACTGCTGCGCATAGCTCAGGAGTTGACGGCCCTCCTGCCATAGGCGCAAGAACGATAGGTTTTTCGAACAGAGTCACTGGAGATCCTTTCCAAGTGAATGTGGTGTGATGTGCATGGGATAAAAGCGAGCAGTGGTGGTGCTTTGAGCGCTTCTAGCGGTTTGCTATCTTGCTTGGATAGGGGGTTGGCTTTTGGATGTAAAGTTTTCACGTTGGCCTGACGGCGGAATGGTGTTAGTTCCCTGTGAGAGGGTTTCGACATCCGCTGTAATCAAGGCGCTGTTACTATCTTTACCATAGATCCATGTTCTTAGCAGAGAGTGAGAGAAATGGGCTCTCTGCTGTGTCTCGTTTGGGCCTGGTGCACGTTTAGGCGGCAGATGCTTTAGGCAATGTATATTGCCTCATTGGCCCTCATGTACTGCTATGAGTTTTAAGTTAGCTATAGCTCGTCGGGTCGGTTATGTAGGTCTAAGTGGGCTTGAATTGCTTGTACTTGAATTTTGAGTTGCTTCCTTTGTTCGAGAGGATTATCAGCTAAAAGAAGTAGTTCTTCAGCGAATCCGCGTGCTTGGCTGGGGGGTAAGTACCGTTTCGACAGGGGTGCCTTCATCCGAAGTGAAATACATGTAGACAAGACGTGTTCCGTCGGGAAGCTCCCCAATTCCCGTGAGTACACCTTCTAAGTCTTCTAGGACATTTGTTACTTCAAATCCTGGGGGGTAAATGGTCGACGTTACCCAGGAGGGGAGTAACTAGGGAACGCAGAGTACCCGCGATTTCTGATATCTCTATCTTTTTGTTGGCTATCTTTAAAACGAGGCGTTCAGCGGCGTCTGCATCAACTTCTCCAAGCAAGGGGCCTACTGCCAAGTTCAGTCTGAGGAATAACCAGCAAGCAGCCCAGCCGGTCCGCTTATTGCCGTCAAGGAGACTTTGGGTAGTATAGAAGGAATGCAGTAATGCTGCGGCCTTATCCCAAGCGGTCGGGTGCGGCCTTATCCCAATAAGTGCATCGCTTCCGTTACTTTCAGTGTCCGATAGGCAAACGTCTTGCTGATGATGAACGAAGCTACCAATCTCAGTCAGGCTGGGAGGGGTGATTTCCAGCTTTCAAGCTGAGCGATGACGGTGGGAGCGTTGCGCACGAGAGTGGTTTTCCACGACAGGTTACCCTCTTTTTGAAGCCTTCCAATCAGGGTGATGGGATGAACCCCTAGGTGGTCGGCTTGTTCTTTAATCCAGGATGAGTGCACACGATCAGGAACCGCCGGTAAAGGGCTAGAGATCACGAGTTCGCTGGCCAGCTGGTCTGCCTGGGCTTCATTATTGGCACTGTCATCTGATAGGTCATCTAGGATGACCTCGCCATTGTCGACAAGGTGACCCAATAATATATGGGCTGTCTCATGCAGGATGGTAAATAGTATCTTATCGAGCCGTTTCCCTCGTCCCGATATGCCAATTACGGGGTGCCCGTCGACCATCATGGCGCAGCCGTCGAGTTTTCCTCCCGGAAAAGCCTCCACATAAACAAGTTTCACCCCTACCTCGGCGAACAGAGTCTGGAACTCAGCAAACGCCTGCGGGTCACATGCTCTACTCGACAGCGTCCGGGCGAGGTCTTCTAGTGCCTTCCGGGAGTAGGGGGCAGTCTCGAGAACTCTGGCAGTTGCTCTAACGCAAGCTGCCCACGCTTCCTGCAGGACGGTGACATTTTCCTCGCAGTTACTACGGCGGGCGGCGAAGCTTATTCCCAAGGGATCTTCAAAGGATTTCTTGCCAAATAAGTTCAGCACCTCGCATGCCTGACTTTGTACGTCGGTGGCGGTGATGTATCCCCGCTTGACGAGCAGAGGGACGGGGGCTAACTCTCGTAACTGTGCGCGGGTCTTCACGATGTTGAGGTTGTTCTGCGTCTGGTCGTCCTGGGACTGCTTCCATAGCAGGTAGGAGTCCTGGAGGTTAAGCCAGAATTCCGCGGAGGTGCCCAGGGCGGCACCGATCTGGGCTGCGGATTCGCGCGTGATCTCCTTTTTTCCGGAAATAATCTCCGAGACAAACTGTGCCGGACGTCCGAGCACCTCGGCAAAGTCGGCCTGGGTCCATCCGCGTGTGTCTAGCTCGTCAGCGAGGATCTCTCCGGCCGGGAATAGCTCCGCCGCAATTGGAGTATTCATGAGTTCACCTTCTCTCAGTGGTAATCCACCATTTCAATAACGATGACCACGCGGCCGTCGCTGTTGGTTGCGAATTTGAGGATGAGCCGAAACTGCTTGTTCAGGCGGATCGAAGAGGTCCCGGCTCGGTCACCTTTCAGTTGTTCCAGATGTAACGACCGCATGGCCCGCAGGTCGCGTTCATCCACGGCTCCCTTCAGGATCTGGATCTTCTTGCGATACGCCTTGATGATGTCCGAACCCCATCGTTTGGGGATGTAGGAGGCATCCTCGGCCACTCGTTGAAGTTCGTCGTCCTCGAAGAGGATGCGCACCAAGTCCACCTCGTCCAGTTCACTAGTGCCGCGCCCAAATGACGTGACCCTTTCTTCTCTACTTATCTAAGGCTCATCACCCTTCGCGTGAAGTACGCTATCTTAAATGTGCCGGTTCCGCAAGGTGGAACCAGGTATAAAGAGGGGCGCCTCGCTGCAACGAGGTGCCCCACCGGCAAGTCCTGAGAGCTGTCAGAACCCATGCACCTTCTGGTAGTAGCGGAGTATTTCCCCCTCGGACTGATTGACTCGAGAGGAGAAAATGGCTCGTAACTCCAAGCAGACCAGCAGGTCTGCGGCGAAGGCAGCCAGTAAGGTACTGCGCAGCAAAAACTATAGTGCCGCTGCGAAGAAGGCCGCCGGCAGCACACTGTCTCAAGCGCCGAAGCGTCGCGAAAAGTAGCTGCACCAGTGTTGTGTCTCGAGAGAGATACTCCGAGGCGCAACACTCTGCCATTCACTAGAAGCGTGTCTATACTTGTGAATATAGGGTACGGGCAACCGAACCCGGACGCGGTGATCGTCAACCGGGTCTTCGAGACGGCCTAACAACGCCCACACGCAGCGGC